>DASQYQ010000304.1:0-8338 GCA_035639115.1 Sphingomicrobium sp.
GCTCGATCGCCTGGAGAAGCTTGGCACCTTCAAGCGCGATACCGGCTGGGTGCTCGTCAACTCAAATGACGCAACCGAATATCTCGGCCTCATGACCTATGCGCGCTACCTCAACCAGAACGCGCTCAACCCGACCTATACCGACAGCTTCGGCCGCGTAATCCCGATCGACCGCCGCAACGAAGTGCAGCTCTACAAGGTCAGCCTGCAGTTCAAGGGCTGGCTGTTCAGTCCGAACTTCAGCCATCTAATCTTCATCTGGACGAACAACGCCAACCAGGGCGAAGGGGCGCAGGTCGCAGTCGCGGGTTTCCTTCGCTACCGGTTCGCCGATTGGCTCTCCGTCAGTGCCGGGATCATGCCGCTGCCGACTACCAGAAGCACCAACTACAGCTTCCCCAAGTGGCTTCGGCACGACAACCGAGTGATGGCGGACGAATTCTACCGCGGGTCCTACACCAGCGGAATCGACGCCCTCGGGACGATTGCGCCAGGCCTCGAATATCGCGCAATGATCGGCAACAACCTGTCGACCCTCGGCGTCAGCTCGAAGCAGCTCGACAACAAGTTCGACACTTATTCCGCATCGCTGGTGTGGATGCCCACGACGAAGGAATTCGGTCTCGCTGAGGGCTTCGGGGATTACGATTATCACGACAAGGTCGCGACCTTGATCGGGCTTCACTATACGCACAGCACCGAAACCGCGCAGGGCCAGCCCGAGGTCGATTCCTTCGAGAATTCACAAATCCGACTGACCGACGGCACCTTACTGTTCAGCCCAGATCCCTTCGGCACCGGCGGCAAGATCGAGGAGGCTCGCTACCGCATGGCGAGCATCGACGCCGGCGTGAAATACAAGGGATTCTCGCTGGAAGGGCAGTGGTACTGGCGCTGGGTCGACAAGTTCAAGACGATCGGCACCATCCCGGTCGATGAGATCAAGGACAATGGCGTCGCGCTTCAACTCTCGGGAATGCCGATCAAGGATTATCTTCAGGCCTATGTCACTTATTCGAAAATCTGGGGCCAGAACGGCAACCCGAACGAATATGCGCTGGGCTTAAACTATTACCCATTCGGACGGCGCGAGATGCACGTGAACCTGGAAGCGATCCACCTCGATCGTTCGCCGGTCGGCGGCTACCACATCCCCGTCCCCGTCGGCGGGCAAGGGTGGGTGTTCCTTTCCGATTGGGTGCTCATGTTCTGATCGCCATGGAAGTGCGTCGACATTTGTCGCGATCCGGCAATCAATCAGCCATTCATCTGGATTGGCGCAATCTGCTCACTGAGACAGGTTGCGTATGTCTGAGTTGGAAAAGATCGACGCTCGAGATGCGCTTCGGGAAGCTCGACAGTGTTGCGAGCGGCTTGCTTCGGTCCTCGACGAAAGCGCAGGCGAGGCCGAGCAATTCGGCGACCTTGAAATGATGACTCGCCTGGCGTCCGCGAAAGCCGCGGCCGATCGCGCGCGGATGCTGATCGCAAGGCTGGCTTTGATCATCGAAGCCGAAGACTCTCTCGCGCCGCAATCGTCCAAATAGCGCCGTACCTTTTCCCGATCGTGACAGCTAGGCTGCCGGCCTCGACAGCCTTCGAACTCGGACCGGTTCGGCGCCTACGTCAGCTTCCATGTTTGCTGGCGGGCCTGGTTCGTGGATCGTCATCAGCGAGCTCATCAGGCTCTCATCCGCACTCGAACAGATGCCAAGCACCGTCGCCTCGTCGCACCCGTCGGCAGCGACATAGGCGTGGCCCATGTTCGAATCGATATAGATGCCTTCTCCAGCGTGCAGGGTGACTGGATCGTAAAATTCGGTATGGACCAGGATCGAGCCTTCGAGGACGTGGATATATTCCTCTCCAGAATGTCGCACGAGGTCGCCGAACTGGCTTAGCGACTTGGCCCTGATCACCGTGATGATCGGGATCATCCGCTTCCGCCGAAGCTCGGTGCACAGATAATAATAATCGTAATTCGGAGTCGTCACTCGGACGGAATCCTCCTGCCGGCCGATGCTGCGTCGAGCGGTAACTCCCTCGTCTGCCTCGCTTTCCGCGAATAGCTCGGACATCCGGATGTTCAGCTTCTGGCTCAGCTGAAGAAGCTTGTCATAGGTCAGAGTCAGCCGGTCGTGCTCGACCTTCGACAACGTCGAGACCGGGATTCCGCTCCGCTCGCTCATCTCCTTGAGAGTCCAGCCGCGATGTCCCCGAAGGTCACGCAATATTCGTCCAAGCGTCGGATGGTCGCTCATCGGGCGCGGCTCCGTAATGAATTTGACAATTTTCTAATCAGGATCATTATGGCTCCATCAGGCTTACATTAGCATAATAAGGCGAGATTGCACTGGGGCGCAACTCGCTGGGGAAGAAGGGGAAAAGTAAATGCGCAAGCTGTTTGCCATGGCTGCGGCGATTCTCGGAATAGGCTCATTGTCGGTCGCGGTAGCACAAACCACCCGGTCGCCGCTGTCGCCCCCGGTCGCGCGGACACAAATTCCGACTCCTCCCACAACGCCGGCACAACAGGGCGCGCGCCCGCTCACAGCCGACGACGTCAATTCATGGCTCGACGGCATGATGCCTTACGCGATCGCTCGCGGCGACATTCCCGGTGCAGTCGTCGTCGTCGTCAAGGACGGCCAAGTCCTTACCGAGCGCGGCTATGGCTTCGCCAACGTCGAAAAGAAGATCAAGGTAGACCCGAAGAGCACGCTCTTCCGTCCGGGTTCCATTTCGAAGCTCTTCACCTGGACCGCGCTGATGCAGCAGGTCGAGCAGGGCAAGGTCGACCTCAACGCGGACGTCAACAAGTATATCGACTTCAAGATTCCGCCCTACGAGGGGCAGCCGATCACGCCGCTCAACCTGATGACCCACACGCCGGGATTCGAGGAGGCGGTCAAGAACCTCATCACGAACGGACCGAAGGAAGTCCCCTACGACACGATCCTCAAGCAATGGGTCCCCGCTCGGATCTACGCCCCGGGAACGACGCCAGCTTATTCGAACTATGGCGCGAGCCTTGCAGGCTATATCGTTCAGCGCACCTCAGGCGAGCCCTTCGACGCCTATCTGGAAAACCACATCTTCAAGCCGCTCGGAATGGCGCATTCGACCTTCCGCCAGCCCCTTCCAGCGAATCTGAAGCCGCTCATGGCTGAGGGATATCGGCCGGGAAGCGACAAGCCGTTCGGGTTCGAGTTCGTTAACGCGGCGCCCGCAGGCGCCATGTCGACGACCGGCGACGACATGGCCAAGTTCATGATCGCTCACTTGCAGAACGGCCAGTACAACGGCCAACAGATCCTCAAGCCCGAAACCGCGCAGCTCATGCATTCGCGCGCGAACACGCCCTTCGCAGCCGGCGACGGCATGGCACACGGCTTTTACGAGACGAACATCAACGGCCTCCACGTGATCGCTCATGGCGGCGATACCGAAGCCTTTCACAGCGACCTTCACCTGTTCCTGGACAAAGGCGTCGGGATCTTCGTGTCGTTCAACAGCCCAGGCAAGGAAGGCACCGCCCAGCCGCTTCGCGATTCGCTCTTCGCTGATTTCGCGGACCGCTATTTCCCCGAGCCGGCCGGCGTTGTGAAGGCAGATCCGACGAACGCCAAGGAGGATGCTCAGAAGCTTGCCGGAACCTATTCCACGACCCGCGGCTCGCGGACGAATTTCCTCTCCGCACTAGACCTGCTCGGACAGGTCAAAGTCACCGTCGACAAGGACGGCAATCCGCTCATCGCCGACTCGAAGACGCTTGGCGGACAGCCTCGCAAGTGGATTCACGTCGGGCCAATGACCTGGCGCGACGCTGCCGGCCATGACCTGCTCACTGCCAACGTGACCGACGGCAAGGCCACCCGGTTCAGCTACGGCGAGCTGGCGCCGATTATCGATTTCGACCGGACGCCCGGCTATCGCTCGTCCGCCTGGATCCTGCCACTGCTCTACTGCTCGCTCGCAATCCTGCTTGTGACGGCACTGCTTTGGCCAACGAAGTGGCTGGTCCGCCGCAAGCACAGGGCGGAGTTCGGCTACGAGGGCCGGCAGCTGTGGGCATATCGATCGAGCCGAATTGCGGCCCTGGCAATCGTCGCCCTTCTGGCCCTCTGGCTCATCCTCGCCCAGACGATGCTCGGCAATCTCGCCAACCAGGCCGGGTTCAACGCGCTCCTGCTTCCCTTGGAGCTGCTTAGCGTGATCGTCTTCATCGGCGGGTTCCTGGCAACTTTGTGGTACGCCTACACGGCGTGGACCGGTGGCTGGCGCTGGCCCGCGAAGGTCTGGAGCATCGTGCTGGTGATCTCGGCCGGCATGGTTCTCTACCTCGCGCTGGTCTTCAAGCTCATCGCTCTGACGACCAACTACTAATGGCCGCTTTGGAGCTCAGTTACCGAGTCGAGACCCACCGCCTCGCCGCTCCGTTCCGGATTTCGGGCTATGTGTTCGAAACTTCGGACGTGGTGGTGGTCGAACTTTTCGACGGGAGGTTCACCGGCCGCGGCGAGGCTGCCGGCGTCTATTATCTCGGCGACGATTCAGCGCACATCGTCGCCGAGCTGGATGCCCATCGCGGACTGATCGAGAGCGGTGCCGACAGGGAAGAACTTCTTCAACTGATGCCGCGCGGCGGCGCGCGCAACGCCGTCGATTGCGCCCTGTGGGACCTCGAGGCCAAGCGCGAAGGCACCGACGCGCTGCATATCGCCCGGATCGACAGGGCAAGGCCGCTCGTCACGACCTTCACGCTCGGCGCGGACGACCCGCAGGTCATGGCAGAGGGCGCACGTCGTTACTCGACCGCGCAGGCGATCAAGGTCAAGCTGACGGGTGAACTGGAGCTCGACATCGAGCGCGTCGGAGCGATTCGTGCCGCTCGTCCCGACGTGTGGCTCGGAGTCGACGCGAACCAGGGTTACGCGCGCGATGATCTCGACCAGCTGGTCGAGGCGCTCGGCACCCATCGAGTGTCGCTCCTCGAGCAGCCGCTGAAGCGCGGCGCCGAAGCCGATCTTCAGGGATATCGCTGCCCCATCCCGATCGCTGCGGACGAAAGCGCTCTCGGCCTCGACGACGTGCCCGGACTCGTCGGTCGCTTCAACGTCATCAATATCAAGCTCGACAAGTGCGGCGGTCTCACCGAGGCGCTGCTGATTGCGGAAGAGGCAAGGCGGCTCGGTCTCGGAGTCATGGTCGGCAACATGGTTGGCACCAGCCTCGCCATGGCGCCGGCATTCATCGTCGGACAGCATTGCGACGTCGTCGATCTCGACGGGCCGACCTTTCTCACCGAGGACCGCAAGCCGTCGTGCGAATATCGCGACGGCACGATCTGGTGCGCCAACGACGTCTGGGGATCGAGGCTCGCTGCATGACGCAGGACGCCGCGCCTTCCAATTGGTTCGGGCAACCCCGCGGCCTCACGATCCTGTTCCTCACGAACATGTGGGAGCAGTTCTCCTACTACGGAATGCGCGCGCTGCTCGTCTATTACATGACGAAGCAGCTGCTCATCTCCCAGCAGCACAGCTCGCTCATCTACGGCACCTACACCTCCTTCGCTTACTTCACGCCGATCATCGGCGGAGCAATCGCCGACCGTTACCTCGGCAAGAAGCGCGCGGTGGTCATCGGAGCGTCGATGATGGCCGCCGGCCATTTCATGATGGCGTTCGAACCACTCTTCTACATCGCGCTTGCCACCATCGCTCTCGGGAACGGGCTATTCCTCCCGAGCCTCCCGAGCCAGATCAACGACCTTTACGGTCCCGACGATCCGCGCCGGGGCTGGGCCTACAACGTCTATTATGTCGGAGTGAACGTCGGCGGCTTTCTCGCGCCGCTCGTCTGCGGAACGCTGGGCGAGGCTTATGGCTGGCACTGGGGCTTTGGCGCCGCGGGGGTCGGAATGCTCACCGGGCTCGCAATCTATCTGGCAGGCGAGCGTTACCTGCCGGCGTCGCGGACCAAGGCGACGATCGTTCCGAAGGCCGCGCTCGAGCAAGGCTCGGCCACCGGCCGCGACACGTTCCTGCTGCTGCTCTCCGTCGGCATCGCCGTCACCGTCTTCCGGGGTGCCTACGAGCAGGTCGGCAACACGGTGGCGCTGTGGATCGAAGGCGTGAACCGCCACGTCGGCAGCGGCGAGATCCCGATGACCTGGTTCCAGTCGCTCAACCCGCTGCTCGTAATCGTCCTCACCCCCATCCTGCTGGCGCGCTGGCGCCGCAAGGCCGATTCGGGCCGAGAGCATTCGCCGCTGCAGAAGATGGCGACCGGCGCTCTCATCGGCGCGGGCGCGTACGCGCTGCTTGCGCTCGCTTCTGCGGCGAGCCCGACCGGCGCGAGCTGGCTGTGGGTGGTCGGTTATTTCTTCGTACTTACGCTCGGCGAGCTTTACATCCTTCCGACCGGCCTCGGGCTGTTCGCTCGGCTCGCGCCGCCGAAGCTCGGCGCAACGACGGTTGCAGCCTGGTACCTTGCCATCTTCACTGGAAGCATGACCGCCGGGGTGATCGGCTCCTGGTACAGCAGCCTCAACCACCCCGTCTTCTTCCTTATCCTGGCCGCTGTCGCCTGCGTCGCATCGGCGATGCTGCTGATGCTCGATCGTCGCGCGCGCTCAGTCGAGGAAGCACGCATCGCCGAGCGCTCTGCGCTCGCTGCCGTCCCGGAAGGACTGGCAGCCAATGTCTGAAGTGCGGCGCAACCCATTCGCATCCACCGAGGAGCCGATCAGGCGCGGCTCACCGGAGGGAATCGTCGGCCTGGATTTGAGAGGAAATTTCCACCGTGCCGTCGACGTCGCGAGCGACGTTTCGGCGCGTGAAATTGCTCGGAGGGGAAAATGATCAACAGGAAGAATTACTGCGCACGTGCGACACTGCTGTCGTCGGCCGCATTGTTCGCGTTCGGTTTTGCCACGTCCGCGGGCGCGCAGGCCGCCCCGACTCAGGCGCAAACCGAAAAGAAGGTGCAGGATCAGCAGCAAACGCCGCAACAGGACCAGGCGCTAGGCAACCAAAACTCGCAGGAGATCGTGGTAACCGCGCAAAAGCGCGCCCAGATTCTCCTCGATGTTCCCTCGTCGGTAACTGTCGTTGGCGGTGAAACGCTCGATCGGCAGCAGGCCAAGAGCTTCAAGGACTATCTCTCGCTCGTCCCGGGATTGAGCATCAACGGGAGCACCGAGGGCGTGACGCGCATCACTTTGCGCGGCGCCAATACGGGCGGCGTCGCATCGACGGTTGCAGTGTTCATGGACGACGTGCCGTTCGGATCGAGCACCGGCCTGGCCAACGGCTCGATCCTTTCGAGCGACTTCGACTCTTTCGATCTCAACCGGATCGAAGTGCTGCGCGGCCCGCAGGGCACGCTGTACGGCGCCAATTCCTTCGGCGGCGTCATCCGCTACATTCCCAACGCGCCCAAGCTGAACCAGTTCGAAGTGCGCGCCCAGGCCGGGCTCGAAGACACGGCGCACGGGGGTGTCGGCTATAATGCCGCAGCCGTTTTCAATGCTCCGCTCGGCAACAAGGCAGCGATCCGCGTCGACGGCTTCTATCGCAAGGATCACGGCTACGTCGATTCGATAGGGAACAACCCACTCTTCAATCCGCTCACGGGAACTGAACTCGGGACTACCCTCGTTCAGAAGGATCTCAACGATCGCGAAAGCTACGGCGGACGCGCTTCAGTCCTGTTTGATCCGACCGACAATCTCTCGATCCGCCTGACCGCCTTCGCTCAGAACCTGAATTCTGGCGGATCGAACAATTTCGACATAAACCCGGACACGTTGCAGTCGCTGTACGGACGCTTCGTCCAGTCAGTCTACCAGCCGCAATCCACGCACATCAAATATCGCGTCTATTACGGAACTGCGGACTGGGACCTCGGCTTCGCTAACTTCTTCTCCTCGACCAGCTATTCGACGTTCAAGGAGAAGTTCGAGGCCGACGACACGTTCGGTCTCGGGCCTACCGTCAATCTCATCGCCAGTCTTGGACCGCTCGCGGCGCTGTTCGGAATCCCGGTTCTTGCCGACCCCGCCGTTACGCGTCCGCTGGGAGTCCAGCTTTTCCAGACGACCGGAACGAACAAGTTCACTCAGGAATTCCGTCTGGCGTCGCCGAACAACGACACGCTCGAATGGCTTGTCGGCCTCTTCTATACCCACGAGAATTCGGCGATCGATCCGCAGAACATCTTCGCGACCGAGTTTGGAACGGACACCATCGCGACCGACGTTGCTCCCCTGGCGCTCGTCACTCTCAAATCCAAGTATGACGAATATGCCGGTTTCGCCAACGCGACGTGGCAC
>DASQYQ010000305.1:0-2444 GCA_035639115.1 Sphingomicrobium sp.
CCAGATTCGCTCCCTATGCCATTAGAGAATTGGGACATCATAAAAGGCAATGCTTTCGAAGCCGATGCTTCCGTGGCGCGTATCCCGGAAGCACCTTGATCTGCCCACCCTGCCGCTCGATGGTCCGGTGCAACTCATCGATGTCCCCGTGCTCGAGCGTGTACGCCAGCACCTCGGTGTGCTTTGGGCTCCGATGTAGAAGGCATTTCGCGTCAGTAGCTGTATGCAGCAGCGGTGTATACGGCAACCAGCCCTGTCGATCGACACAAAAATCGGGCAGGCGCACGGGAAATTGTCTGCACCGTCCCCGCCAACCCACACCAGTGCCGTCCCGCACAGTTACTATTGCGCGCCACCCCCAGCCGGAGTTCTCCGTGGCACGTGGGTAGACCAAGGCGCCAAGTCTCCCCAGGCGGGAGTTCACGCCCACCAATTTGCCCGACCCTGGTGGCTAGCGCTGGCTGTTGAGCAGTGTCGCGGGTCAGGTGCCTTCAAGTAGCCGAGGGCATTTGCTGCCCTCGGCCCTCACAGAACCACACGAGCGCAAAATTCCTCATTTGCTATGGCGCCTCATTTGGGATTACGAGCTCCGACACCACAGCCTGCATCCGCGCACGCAAAGTGTGTCGAATCGCTCGAACAGCTGCGCGAGAATGACCCAATGAAGTTGGCTAGAGCCCATATCTACCGGCGACAGTTCCAAGAGGGTGGTATTACGCTCGGCGGCGGGCCATACCGCCCGCGCGACAACTTTCTTCGATCGTGGCACTGCTCGCCTTGAGCCAACGCAACTCCCCGGGCCCCCGCGCCGTGATTTAAACTGTACTCGAGACTCGAGCGCGCAGCCTATTTGATCGCAATCAATGTGGAATGGACCAAAAAGTGAATTACTTGCGACGTCAGGCATGCGCGAAAGCCTGGCTAGGAGGACAACGATGCCCGCGAGAAGTCTGATTCCATGGGGCCGCTCCCGTACCCCGGTCGTGAGCGCGGAGAGCATGAATCCACTGATGGCGTTCCACGAGGAGATGAATCGCCTGTTCGATGAATTCTCGCGTGATCTGGACATGCCGAGCGTGGGTCTGAGCACCGATTTCGGCTTCCCGCACGTCGAGCTTTCCGAGACTGATAAGGAGGTCAAAGTCGAGGCCGAGCTTCCGGGGCTTTCGGAAGGCGACGTCGAGCTGCTGTTGAAAGACGGCACGCTGATCATCCGTGGGGAGAAGAAAGGTACGATCGAGGATAAGACTCGGCGCGTGAGCGAACGATTCTATGGCCGGTTCGAGCGCATGATTCCGTTGCCGAGCGAGGTCAGAGAGGATCAGGTCAACGCCTCGTTCAAGAACGGTGTGCTCACGGTGACGCTACCGAGGTCGCCGGAGTCCATACAGAAGATGAAGCGGATCCCGATCAAGACTCATTAACACCTTCGTGGCGCGTAGGACCCCCGCGATGGCAGCGGGTGCCCTGCGCCCGCCCGACCCGACTCATCGCGCTCATCCGGCCATTCGTCGCTCCAAGCGCTTCAGGCAGCGGCGGACCGATACCCCGCGCGAGTGCGCGCACGCCAAGCACGATAGACTCGCCGTCGCCCCGGCCGTGAGCGCTGAGCTACATCAATTCGCGCGACCGCGCCGGCGGCTACCATCCGCACGCTTGCATCCGCAAGCTTGGTCGCGGAAAGCCTCACCGCCGTGATGCTCGGCGATGCGCCACGTGGAGCCCAAGTGACGACGGCAAAGAAATGAGGTGCAGGGATGAGTCTCTTGCCATGCGTTGCCAGCCAGATCCGCGAAAGAGTGGCGCGCGAATTCGATGATCGCGGTCCCGACGTCTGCCGCGCCGAGATCATTGTCGATCTCGAGGCCAACAATCCGGAGCTGCTGGACATCGCAGGGCGCTGCGCACGTGATGTCGGCGAGCTCGACCGGATCATGACCGGCTTCTGCATGTTCTATCGGCTTCTGACCATCGCGGCGCGCGCGCCGGGTGGCGAGTCATCGAGGCGCGCTGCCGAGCAGCACGTGAACCTTCTGCCGCGCGTGTCCGTCGCCACGCGCGCCGACGTGGTTCGAAAGATCGATGCCATGGGCGCGCAGAACTTCACGCACCAGGCATTCGACGAGCTCGAACGCAACAATCCCGAGTTGCTCGTCATGGCGCACAACTTTGCCGAGAATCAGAACGACTACGGCGGGGTGATGCAGGGCTTTGCCCTGATCTACGCTTGCCTGCTGGCCGAGGCCGCGAAGGAGCGAGTTCTGCATTAGTCGCTCGCCGACCTGCGGCGGCGACTGACATCGATCAATGCCCGGACTGGCGACCGCGCGTACTGTCCCGACGTACTTGCGGCCGGAGGTGGAGATGACTATCCGTAGGCTCGAGCGTAGCGATTGGGCGGGGTTTTGCACCTACGCAACCCGGGGATGGGTCGGTCGGTGGGC
>DASQYQ010000306.1:0-3886 GCA_035639115.1 Sphingomicrobium sp.
CTCGGGATCGTCGAGCACGATTCGGACGCAGGCGGCGCCATGGTCGGGCGGCATCGACCACATCTCGCGCGCGACCTGGAAAACCAGCATCATCGCGTTCGCGGTCGTTTCCCGTGACGGGCTCTTGATCCACAACGAGCCGACGCGGTCGCGATAGACGCTAAAATTCTTGTCGCAGCTCTGCGCGACGATCACCTCGTCGCAACTGTCGAGCATGAGCCGGACGCCGTAGGCATCCTCGTCGAGGCCGCGGCCGAAACCCTGATAGGCGATGTCGACAAACGGGATCAGTTGGCGGTCGCTGACGACCTTCGCGATCTCGCGCCACTGGCCTTCGTCGAGGTCCGCGCCAGTCGGGTTGTGGCAGCAGCCGTGAAGCAGCGCGATGTCGCCCGGCTCGCCGGAGCGAAGAGCGTCGAGCATGTCCTCGAAGCGGACTGCGCCCTGCCCGCGCTCGTAGAAGGGATAATCGACCGTGCTCAGGCCGACCGCGCGGACGATCGGCGGGTGGTTCGGCCACGTCGGACCGCCAATGAACACACGAGCCTTCGGGTTGGCTGCAGCGAGCAGCTCGAACCCAAGCCTCAGAGCCCCGCATCCGCCAGGAGTCTGAAGACCTGCAATCCGATCGTCACCGGCATGTTCGCCGAGGACGATCGGGCGCAGCAACTCGGTGAAGCGCTTGTCGCCCGCGCTCCCGAGATAGGATTTGCTCTCCTGCGTCGCATTCAGCCGTCGCTCGGCTTCCTTGATCACCTTCAGGATCGGCGTGTTGCCCGCGCCGTCGCGGAAGACTCCGACGCCGACGTCGATCTTGTCGGACCGCGGATCGGCGTTGACCATGCCGATCAGGGCGATGAGCGAATCGCCGTGAACGGTCGGGAGATCGGCAAGCCCGCGGGGCTTCGCGTCGGTAGTCGTCAGCATGGAAATGCGATTAGCTAAGTTACGCGTCGTAATCCACAGCGACGCCGTCGCCGAGCGGCACCGACTGGCAGGTCAGAACGTAGCCGTCCGCAACTTCTTCGTCGGTCAGCCCGTAATGTACCGCCATTTCGACCTTGCCCTTGATCACCTTCGCCCGGCATGTTGCGCAAACGCCCGCCTTGCATGCGAATGGTGCCGGCAGCCCTGAGGCGCGCGCGCTGTCGAGAATATTGCCGCCGGTGAACGGAACGCGCCTTGTCCTGCCGTCGAGCCTCACGGAGACGTTGACGCCTTCCGCCTGGGTCTGGAGCTGCGCCATTTCGCGTGCGACCGCGCCCGCGGGTCGATCCGCAGTGAAGCGCTCGATGTGAATGCGGTCCTTTGGGATATTGCCGTCCAGCAGTGCCGCTTCAGCGGCGTCCATCATCGGCCCCGGACCGCAGATGAACCAGCCATCGACGTCCCTGGCGTCGGGAACGAGCGCCGGAATCGCCTCGTCGAGGCGCTCGCGATTGAGCATTCCGTTGAACAGCTCGATGTCCTGCTCCTCGGCATCGAGGAAATGGTAGATTTCGAGCCGCCCGAGATATTTATCCTTTAGCGCTGCAAGCGCTTCCAGGAAGATGATCGAGCTGCTGTCGCGGTTGCCGTAGAGAAGCGTGAAGCGGCTGTTCGGCTCGCACTTGAGCGTAGTCCGGATCAGCGACATCACCGGCGTGATTCCGGAACCGCCCGCAATTCCGACGAGATGGCGTGACTTCGACTCGTCGAATTCGGTGGTGAAGCTTCCGTGTGGCGGCATGACGTCGAGCGTGTCGCCGGGCTTCAGCAGATCGCCGATCCAGTTGGAAAAGAGGCCTCCGCCGATCCGCTTGACCGTCACCATCCAGTCACCCGCGTCGGGCTCGGTGCACAGCGAATAATTCCGGCGCACTTCCTCGCCGTCGATCGTCGCCCGCAGAGTAAGATGCTGGCCGGCGCGGAACGCGAAGCGCTCGCGAAGCTCCGGCGGAATCTCGAAGCGGATCGAATTGGCTTCGCTGGTCTCTGGAACGACCTCCGCAACGCGGAGCGCGTGGAAATGCTCGGCCATGCGCGGGCGTTAAACTACCACTTGGCGTCGGGATAGGTGCGCGGAAGGAACTGCATCACCGCGATCAGATGGCCGAGATGCTCGCTGTGATGCCCGCGGCGTCCGCCGAGGATCGGGCGCTGTTCGGCCGGCGTTTCCAGCCGCGCTTCGGCCAGCACGGCCGCAATCGCGGAACGATATTCTTCTTCGAACCCGCGCGGATCGACCGCGATTCCGGAATCGACGGCGGCCTCCAGCACCTCGTCGACCTCGAACAGCTCCGGAACGAAGCGCCAGTTCCGGTCGAGGCCATCAGCCATTCGTCTCGAACTCTCTTCCGTCCCGTCGCCGAGCCGGATGGTCCATTCCGACGAGAGCTCGCGGTGATAGGCAACTTCCTTCACCGCCTTATGAGCGAATTCCCTCATGAATTTGTCGCTCGATTGCTGCAGGCGCTGGAGCAGCATGTGCTGCCAGGTCGTGTAGAGCAGGTGCCGAGCGATCGTCTGCGCGAAGTCGCCGTTCGGCTGCTCGACCAGCAGGCAGTTGCGGAAGTCGAGAACGTCGCGATGAAAGGCGAGCCGGTCTCCGTCGCCCGCTTCGCCGAGCAGCAGAGTCGCCTGTCCGATCAGGTCGAGAGCGAGATTGGCGAGGCTGATGTCCACTTCGAGCACGGGCCCGTGCCCGCACCATTCGGACACTCGCTGTCCCAGCACCAGGGCGTCGTCGCCGAGGCGCAGGAGGTAATCAGTCCGGGGATCGACGGCGATTGTCGCCATCAGATGTGCTTTACCTCGTCCGGGATGTCGTAAAATGTCGGGTGGCGGTAGATCTTGCTTTCCGCCGGATCGAACAGCTCGGCGGCCTGATCAGGATCGCTGGCCACGATTTCCGCGGAGGGCACGACCCACAGGCTCACCCCTTCGAGGCGCCGCGTGTACGTGTCCCTCGCGTGGGCGAGAGCGAGCTGCGAGTCAGGAGCATGAACGCTGCCAACGTGGCGATGCGAAAGACCGCCCTTGCTGCGAATGAAGACTTCCCAGAGCGGCCAGTCACTGCTCACGCTGCCTTCCTCTGCTTGCGCTTGGCTTCATGCGCGGCCGCTGCTTCGCGGACCCATGCGCCATTCTCCCACGCATCGCGACGCGCCTTCATTCGCTCCTTCGCGACCGGACCTTCGCCGCGCACCACCGCGTAAAATTCCTCCCAATCGATCTCGCCGAAGTCGTAGCCGCCCTTCTCCTCGTTCCACTTGAGGTCCGGGTCGGGCACCTTGAGTCCAAGGAAATCCGCCTGCGGCACGGTGATGTCGACGAACTTCTGGCGAAGCTCGTCATTGGTCTCGCGCTTGATCCGCCAGCGCATCGACTGCGCAGTGTTGGGCGAATTCTCGTCCGGCGGACCGAACATCATCAGGCTCGGCCACCACCAGCGGTCGAGCGCGTCTTGCGCCATCCGCTTCTGCTCGGCCGTTCCGTTCGCCAGCGCAATCATGATCTCGTAGCCCTGCCGCTGGTGGAAGCTTTCTTCCTTGCAGATGCGCACCATCGCTCGGGCGTAAGGCCCGTATGACGTCCGCTGTAGCGGCACCTGGTTCATGATCGCAGCGCCGTCGACCAGCCAACCGATGGCGCCAATGTCCGCCCATGACAGGGTCGGATAATTGAAGATGGTCGAATATTTGGCTTTGCCCGAGTGAAGCGCCTCGATCATCTGCTCGCGGCTCGTGCCCAGAGTCTCAGCTGCGCAATAGAGATAGAGCCCGTGACCGGCCTCGTCCTGCACCTTGGCGAGCAGGATCGCCTTGCGCCGGAGCGACGGCGCGCGCGTGATCCAATTGCCCTCGGGCAGCATGCCGACAATCTCGCTATGCGCATGCTGGCTGAT
>DASQYQ010000307.1:0-2520 GCA_035639115.1 Sphingomicrobium sp.
GAACATCGGCATGTCGAAATGGCTGCTATCTCGGATGGCGGGCAATGTCGGTTTCGACTGGCTGCTGGGACTGATCCCGTGGGTCGGCGCCATTCCTGATTTCTTCTTCCGCTCGAACAGCCGAAACCTCAAGATGATCAAGCGTCATCTCGACAAGCATCATCCCGGCACGCGAACGATCGAGGGCGAGTCAAAGCAGCTGCCCTAGCCGCCCCGGGGCGCAATCCAGTCGTGATCCCAATCCACTTCGTCGCGGATCGGCCGGCCGTAGCGGTCGGTGCTCGGCCGGAACAGGAAGCGCTGTTCCATCAAGCGACAGGTGAGCGCGTCCAGCTCTGCAATTCCGCTCGATCGCGTGACTCGGCAGCCAGTCACTCGCCCGTTTGTTTCAACCGTGAAAGTGACGCTGACTCGACCGCCGATTCCGGCATTGCCAAGACGCTTGGGATAATCTGAAGGGTAGATGTCGCCCGCGATCTTCTCGAGGTCCGCCCCGCCCTCGTCGCTGCCATAGCCCTCGCCGCCGGCTCCCCCGCCGGCCCCGGCTCCGGCCGCGGGCCCGGTACCCGCTCCGCCGCCGGACGGAGCGACTGTAGGGCGAACGGCGACGATCGGCGAGACCGTCGCGGGCGAATGCGCAGGTTGCGGTCCACGCGAGCCGCCCAATGGTTTGGGTTCAGCGCGCGGCGCAGACAATGATCGGTGTTGAGCCTTCAGCCGAGGCTTCGGCGCAATCGGCACCATCGGCGGCTTCGGCGGCAGCGCAATGTCGACCAGTCGCTGAACCAGCTCTCCCGACTGGCGCACGTCCACCCTCAAACCGTTCAAAAGCGCAAGCCCGAGAGCCAATTGGACGATCGCGACCGCGGCAAGCGCTGTGAGGCGCTCCCGCGGTCCGACGTCGGCTGAAGCGGGCATGGCCCGCGTCAGCGCTTAATAGGTGTAGTAGCAGCGGTAGTGCGACGTCATGCTTCGGTCGACCGCACCGCCGGCGACCGCTCCGCCGACTGCACCCGCTGCCGTGCCGAGCAGGCCGTGCCCGAGCAGACTGTGCCCGACGACCGCGCCAGCAACGCCGCCGACGACCGTGCCTGTGGTGGCGGGCGAACGGCGGCAGACCTTGTGACGATAGGTGGTGTGGCTGTGATAATAATGATGGTGATGGTGCGTCGCCGCCACGGCGGCGCTTCCGATCGGCGAGACCGCAAATGCGCCGAGCGCCGCAGCCATGGTAAGTTTCGATACTGATCTCATGGTCAAATTTCCTCTGTTTCGCCTCACCAACGAATGTGGCCGCTGCAGGTTTCCAAGCGCAAGAGGGAAACGGCAGTATGTGGTTCGCCAGAGACGCGCCGCGCATGGTAACAGCGGCCCGTGTCCGACCTCCTCACCGCAATGCAGCTCGACCGGGCAGGAGAAGAGTTGCACGTTGTCGAGCGGCCGCTGACCGAACCTGCCGGCGCGGAAGTGTTGATCGAGGTCGCCGCGTGCGGAGTGTGCCGCACCGACCTCCACATTATGGATGGCGAGATCCACGGTCAGCTGCCCATCGTTCCAGGCCACGAGATCGTGGGTCGAGTGATCGCGCTTGGGCCGAATTGCGAAGAGTTCGGAATCGGCGACCGCGTCGGCGTGCCGTGGCTCGGCGGCACCGACGGCACCTGCTTCTTTTGCACCCACGCCATGGAAAATCTTTGCGATGCGCCGGTATTCACGGGCTTCACTCGTGACGGAGGCTATGCGACCCATGTTCTCGCGGACTCGCGCTTCTGCCTCGCAATTCCCGACCGCTTCGCTGACGTCGAAGCCGCGCCGCTGCTTTGCGCTGGACTCATCGGCTATCGCGCTTTGAAGACGGCGGGCACCGGCGAGGCGATCGGGCTGTACGGTTTCGGGGCGGCGGCGCACATCATTGCGCAGGTTGCGGCTTGGCAGGGGCGAAGGCTCTTCGCATTCACCAGGGACGGCGATGAGGAAACGCAGGCTTTTGCGCAGTCTCTCGGCTGCGCCTGGGCCGGCGGATCCAGCGAGCCAGCGCCCGAGGAGCTCGACTCGGCGATCATCTTCGCTCCGGTCGGCCCGCTCGTGCCCAAGGCTTTGAAGCAGGTGCGCAAGGGCGGCCGCGTCATATGCGCCGGAATCCACATGAGCGATATCCCCGCCTTCCCATACGAAAACCTGTGGGGCGAGCGAACGATCGCCTCGGTGGCGAATCTCACCCGCGCCGATGGTCGCGAGTTCATGGAGATCGCGGCGAAGGCGCCGATCCGGACTCGCACGACCGCCTTCCCGCTACTGGCAGCGAACGAAGCGCTCGGAGCGCTCCGCTCCGGCGCCCTTGCGGGAGCTGCAGTGCTCGTCCCTTAGGGGGTGGTTAGCGGCCCCGGCTCGACGCGTAAGTCACGTAAGGAACGGGCCGTCCCATCACGTTCCCAGCCGGCGAATAACGGCAAACAAGGAAGTCGTTCCGCGCGTTCGACGCAATCGCGCAGCCGACCCGTGTCGTCGTCGGCCAGACCA
>DASQYQ010000308.1:0-2947 GCA_035639115.1 Sphingomicrobium sp.
GCTGCGCGGCAAATCGTTAAGAGTGAGTTGCAAACCGGCGTCCTTAACTCAGAATGACGCAATCCATAGATGATGGACTTGCCGACGTTCAGATCCTTGCCAAATCGAAGGTGTGGGTCACGGTTTCTCGCGTCGTGAACAGCCTTCAGCGCGTTGAATTTGAGATGCGTTCGGTCAAGGCCAGATATCCAGATAGTCGAGTGTCAATCGGCTTGCAAAATTGACCCCTGATCGGCGTCCAATTTTGACCCCCTCCGACTACGAGTCCTGGCGGTAGCGCTCGCGGCGTCGGAGCTGGTCGGGGTTGCGGAGACGCCGCGAGCGCGGGTTGGGACGTGATCGTCGTCGCGACTCTTGAAGCGCCAACTGTCGTTTCCGGTTTCGATGATGTCGCAGTGATGAGTGAGGCGATCGAGCAGCGCGGTCGTCATCTTGGCATCCGTAAAGACGCTCGGCCATTCGCCGAAGGCCAGATTGGTGGTCACGAGCACCGAGGTGCGCTCGTAGAGCCGACTGATGAGGTGGAACAGGAGCTGGCCGCCGGACTGAGCGAACGGCAGATAGCCGAGCTCGTCGAGAACGACGAAGTCCATCCGGGTCAGGTGATCGGCCAGCCGTCCCTGGCGGCCATTGCGGGCCTCGGCTTCGAGCCGGTTGACGAGGTCGACGACGTTGTAGAACCGACCGCGGGCGCCAGCGCGAATGCAGTTGCGGGCGATCGCGATGACGAGGTGGGTTTTGCCAGTCCCGGTGCCGCCGACCAGCACAGCATTGCGCTGCTGGGCGAGGAATCCGCCGCCGGCGAGGTCGCGCACGAGAGTCTCGTTGATCGGCGTGCCCTCGAACTGGAAGTCATCGAGATCCTTGGCAAGCGGCAGCTTGGCGATGGTGAGCTGGTATTTGATCGAGCGCGCCTGCTTCTCGCTGATCTCGGCGGTGAGCAGATCACCGATGATGCGCTGGGGATCATGCTGGCGCTTGACAGCGCTGGCCATGATCTCATCGAAGGCGGCCTTCATGCCATAGAGCTGGAGTTCGCCCATGAGGTCGAAGAGCTGGGATCGTTCCATTACACGGTTCTCCTGAGGTTGTCGTAACGGGCACAGTCGGCGATCGGGGTGTGGCGCAGCGTCAGCGCGGCTGGCGTGAGGATGGTGACGGGCGGCTCGGGATTGCGCTGGCGGGCCAGGATGTTGAGGACGACATCAGCGGAGTGGACGCCGTGGGCGATAGCCTCGGTGCATGCCGTCTCGACCGCGGCCAATCCGTCGGTCAGCACCGCGGTGAGAATCTCGACCATCTGGCGATTGCCGTCATCGACGCCGGCGAGCTTGCGCCGCACGCGCTCCATGGCGGCCGGCAACACCCAATCCTTGAAGGGAGCGCCGTTGCGCAACGCTCCGGGCTTGCGGGCGAGCACCGGGACATAGTGCCAGGGGTCGTAGATCGTCTCGCCGCGGCCAAAGGAGCGAGGGTGTTCGGCAACGATCCGGCCGTCCTGGCGGATGACGATGCGATCGGCATAGGCGTGGACCTCGACGGGACGCCCGACCGCACTGGCCGCCACCGAGTACTTGTTATTATCGAAGCGAACCAGGCAGGTCTTGGACACCGAGGCCGCTACCGCATGGAAGCCGTCGAACCGGCCGGCATAGGGCACAAGCTTAGCCCGTTCCGCCTCGAACACTTCCCAGATAGTCTGATTGCTCAACTCGGGATGACGATGCGCTTTGGCATAGGCAATGCATTTGTCGAGCAGCCAGGCGTTCAGCTCGTCATAATTTTTGAACCGCAGCCGCGGCGTGAAGAAGCGTTCGCGGACCAAGCCGACCTGGTTCTCGACTTGGCCCTTCTCCCAGCCCGACGCCGGCGTGCAGGCGACGGGCTCGACGAGATGATGGCTGCACATCTGCAGGAAGCGGCGATTGTACTGCCGGTCCTTGCCGACGAAGACCGTCTCCACTGCGGTCTTCATGTTGTCGTAGATGCCGCGCCGGCAGGTGCCCTTGAACAGCGCGAATGCCCGATCATGGGCGTCGAACACCATCTCCTGCGTCTCGCGCGGATAGGCACGCACGAACAGCATCCGGCTGTGACAGAGCCGGACGTGCGCGACCTTCACCAGCACCGTCACGCCGCTTAGCAAAACGACTTCGTGGCTCCAGTCGAACTGATAGGCTTCGCCCGGCGCAAAGCTCAGCGGGACATAGGCCGCTGCTGTTGCTTGACCGTGCTGCTTGGCCCAGCGCCTGGCATAACGGCGCACCGTATCGTAGCCGCCGTCATAGCCACGCCCGCGCAGCTCCTCGAAGATCCGGATCAGCGTCAGCTGCTCGCGGGCCGGTCGAACCGCATTGGCCGACAGCAATTGCTCGAGCTCCGCGGTCCATCGCCCCAGCTTCGGCCGGGGCTGGACCCCGCGCTCGTACTCGAACGACGTCTCGCCCGAGCGCAGCACCTTGCGGACCGTGTTCCGGGACACCTTGAGGTCCCGGGCAATCTCCTTGATCGTCTTGCCTTTGACGAAATGCTCGCGCCGTATCCGCGCAACCGTCTCCACGACCAGCATCCCCTGACCACCCGCTTCCAACCAAAGCGGGCAGCCTGCAACGGCCATACTTCAGGGGGGTCAATTTTGGACGCCGATCCCCCGGCTCAGGGGGTCAAAATTGCACGCCGAATAACAGTCGAGTGAGGGCAGTCGCTAACGACGGCAAGCTCATCGATCTGATCTGAAGCATCAGGAACGTTAGCCTCACATCTGCCGAGGTAACTGCCCCTATCGAGGATTAGATCGGCACGCGGCCGGGGTATCGAACAGCAGTGTGAGTTGATTCCTATCACCGCTAGCGAGCAGTCTCATACTCTAATCCTACTCGTGAAATCACCGCGACCAAACCGACGATGGGATGGGGTGTGTCGAGCCTCTCTGAGCTTCATGTTCGGC
>DASQYQ010000309.1:0-4277 GCA_035639115.1 Sphingomicrobium sp.
CTCGCGACGCGAGCCATGACGCCTTCGGTGAGGACGTCGTCGAACATCCGCGGCATCATCCGACCGGGCTGACGCCCGTCGGCTCGCCCGTTCACGAGCAGCACGCGGAGATCGCCGACCGCCTCGCCAGCGAGGAGGTCGAGGACGAAGAGTATAACGAGACCCCCGAGCCGTTCGAACCCGAAGGCGAAGAATCGCCGGTGTTGGTTGTCGCTCAGGCGCCAACTCCCGCTCCAGCACCGATTTCGGTCGCTGCTCCAGCGATTGCGCCGCGCCGTGCGCCGCGCGCCCGAGTCGCGCCGGGAAGCAAGGGCAAGGCTGCTTTCACGCTCCGCCTCGATCCGGAGCGGCACCTCAAGCTCCGCCTCGCTTGTGCGGTCGACGGCCGCTCGGCGCAGCAAATCGTGACGGACGCGCTCGACCAATTGCTCGGTCGCATGCCGGAACTCGACTCCATGGCCTCGAAGGCCAAACGCAAGGGGTAATATCATGATGAAGCCGCACCGCTTCGGCTCCGCAGCCTCCGCATTCGTGCTCTCGACGATGCTTCTCGGCTGCGCGGCGCCCCAGGAGAAAACCGGCTTCGGCGGCAGGACCGGCGACAATGTCGGCCTCGCCACTCGCGCCCTCATGGCGCTTAACTCGAACGACACGGCGACCGCGATCGATTTCGCCGAGCGCGCAGTCGAAAAGACTCCGGATGACGCCGGCTTCCGAGCGATCCTCGGCAACGCTTATTTCAAGGCCGGCCGCTTCGAGTCGGCCGAGGCTGCGTACAAGGACTCGCTCACCATCTACTCGAACCAGCCGCAGGTGATCCTCAAGCTGGCCCTTGTCGAGACCGCGCTCGGCAAGAAGGACGAGGCAGTGGCCTTCCTTCAGGCCGGCCGCCAGGTCCTCGACCCGTCCAATTACGGCCTCGCCCTTGCGCTGGCCGGACGTCCGTCGGACGCCATTCCGGTGCTCGAAGCCGCTGCGCGCCAGCCTGGCGCCGACGCCACCGTCCGCCAGAACCTGGCGCTCGCACATGGATTGGCCGGCGATTGGACCGAAGCCCGAACGATTGCGGCGCAGGACGTGACCGCAGACAAGCTCGACGGCCGTATGCAGCAGTGGATGCTTCTGGCGAGCCCGAAGAAGCCGTCTGACCAGGTCGCGGCGCTCGTCGGAGTGACGCCTTCGCCGACCGATCGCGGCGAGCCGGTGCGCCTTGCGCTGCGCAAGTCCGATACGATGGTCGCGCAATCGGCTCCGGCCAAGCCCGCACCGCGGGCTGCGGTTGCGCAAGCGCCCGCCGCTCCGGCGCCAAAGTTCGTTCAGGCAGTTGCTGCGCCTGCAATGGCTCCTCAAGCAATTCCCGCCGTTGCTCCGGCCCCGTCGCTTCCGACGGCCGAGGTCCGGCCGGTGATTGCCGAGGCTCCGCTCCCGACGCCCGTGGCGATGATCGCCGCTGCAGCAAGGGAAGTCTCGACCGCTGCTGCGACGGAAGTTTCGGCGGTCGTCAAATCCTTCATGCCGAAGAAGGCGCCGACGGTTCGCCCGGCCAAGCCGCACCGCGCCGCCCCGCGTCCTGTCGGCCCTGGAGATGCGGTCATGCAGATCGCTTCCTACCGCTCACCGCAGCAGGTGAATGCCGGCTGGAATCATCTGACCCAGCGTTATCCGGCGCTTCGCGCTTATTTGCCGCTCCGCGCCCGGTTCGATTCCCCGAACGGCACCTACTGGCGCCTCTCGATCCAGGGCTTCAGCAACCAGCGCGAAGCCATTGCCCGTTGCCAGGAACTGAAGAACCGCGGCGGCAAATGCTTCGTCCGTAGTTTCGCCGGCGACAAGCCCGTCGAGATTGCGTCGAACTAAGCGGTCTTCTCGCCCATCAGCATTTCGAGGCAGGCCATTCGAATGGCGACGCCCATCTCGACCTGAAGAGTGATCAAGGATCGCTCCTCATCGTCGGCAATCGCGCTTTCGATCTCGACTCCACGGTTCATCGGCCCAGGATGCATGACGACAGCATCGGGCGAGGCCAGAGCCAACCGCTCCGCAGTCAGTCCATAGCGCGAGAGATATTCGCCGGGGCCATCGCCCAAGTCCGATTCCAGGCGCTCTCGCTGCACTCGAAGCATCATGACCACGTCGGCGCCTTCGATCGCTTGGTCGATCGTCAGCTGCAGGGCACCTTCAGGCATCAGGTTCGGCGGTCCGGCCAACCGGACCTCGGCGCCCAGCCGTGGCAATAGCTTCGCGTTGGAGCGGGCAACTCGGCTGTGGCGAATGTCGCCGCAGATCGCGACCTTCAGCCCATCGATCCGGCCCAAGCGATGAAGCATGGTCGAAGCGTCGAGAAGTGCCTGCGTCGGATGCTCGTTCGTTCCGTCGCCGGCATTGATCACCGGCGCGTCCACGATCTCCGCAACCCGCGCAGGGGCGCCATTCTCCCGATGGCGCACCACTAGTGCATCCGGCCGCATGGCGCCCAGCGTCGCCGCAGTGTCCTCGAGCGTCTCGCCTTTCTTCACCGACGAATGTTCGACGGAGAGGGAGAGTGCGGAGGCGCCCAGTCGGTGCGCCGCAGTCGCGAACGACATCGCGGTGCGAGTCGAGTTCTCGTAGAAGACGTTGAAGACGATCCGGCCGGCAAGGGACGGTTCCGTCCGCCTCGTCGATCGAGCGTCTTCGAACAGCATTTGTGCCCGACCGAGCAGCAGCTCGATCTGGCGATCGCTCAGCGAATCGATTGAAAGCAGGTCCACGAGCGGCTTCGCTAACTGCCGCGCCCGAGATTGGCCAGCGCGTCGATTGCGCCTTGGAGGATGTGCGCCGCGGCGAGAGCGTCGACCTTCTCCGCCCGTTTCGCTCGGCTCACGTCGGCCTCGATCATCGCGCGCTCGACGGCCTGCGTCGACCAGCGCTCGTCCCACAGCAGGACGGGAAGCTCGAGCGGCGCCAGGTTGCGGGCGAAGGCGCGGACCGACTGTGTGCGCGGACTGTCACTTCCGTCCATGTTGAGGGGCAGGCCGACAACCAGGCCAACGGCCTGCTCATGATCGATGATCCGGCGAAGGCTCGCGAGGTCCTGCGTGAACTTGGTGCGTCGGATCGTCTCCGAGGGACCGGCGAAATGCCAGCCGGAATCGCAGATCGCGATTCCAATCGTCTTGGTGCCGACGTCGAGGCCAGCGAGCTTGCCGCCATCCGAGAGCGCGCCTGCGAACGCTGCGACCTCGCTCGTGATCATCCCCGCCACGCGGCAAGCCTCCGCTCCGAATCGCGCCGGATCGCACCCCAGAACAGGGCGTAATCATAGACGTGATAATTGTTGCCCGGCAGGACATAAGGCCCAAGCGGCGGAATGTTGCCGTCGATCATCAGCAGCCCCTTGTCGCAGCGCGCGCCGACCTGGCCCCGAGCGAGCGTGGCCGAGATGAAATTGCCGCTGGGAACAATCGTGCCGGGATTTGCCGATGCGGCTGCTGCGCCGTCCTTCGTGCCGTTGACGGGGTTCACGCAGAGGATGTTGGCGGGCTTCCGTTCCCCACCGGTCAGTCCGCGCGTCTTTTTCCATTGACGCAAGATGAGCGAGGGGTTCGCGGGTTCGCGAAAGCTCATCCACGAGAGGACGCAGCCGGCGTCGGAAGGCGCTCGGCAGGCCGGAACACCAATGGCCGGCAGGTCGCTCTTAGTGTCGAGGGGCCAGCCCACCACATAAGCGGCAACCAGCCGCTTCGCGATCGGCTTGCCTGCGACCTTCTCGCGGATGAGGCGAATGAGGTGGAGCGCGCCCTGGCTGTGCGCAGCGAGGATGATCGGCTTGTCGCCGGCTTCCTTCACGAACTCGTCGAAGGCGCTCGAGACGTCGCGGTAAGCGAAGTCGAGCGCCCGCTGGGCGTCCTCGCTATTAAGCAAAAAGGCGCCGAATGCGGCCTGACGATAGTGCGGCGCCCAGATCTGCCCGACTGTGTTGAATGCGCTCGCTTCGCTCTCAACGAAGAGGTTCGTTCGGAATTCGGTGTCGCCGCCCGCTTGAAGCGGCGCGTTCCAGCGGTCGTTTTGCAGGTAAGTCGTGGGGTGGATGAAGAAGACCGCGGCATCGCCCGTGGTCGCCTTCGATTCCCCGTCCGGCAGCCAGAGTGCCGGATCATTGGCCAAGCCAGGCCGCGCGACCCAGTTCGAAGCATCCGCGTAGTTCGGCGCACCGCCGGCGCTCGCCGCCTCGAAATGGCCTTTGGGGGTCGCTTCCCTGAGCAGGGCGTCGCCGCCCCACTGGAAAATGGCGAACG
>DASQYQ010000310.1:0-9232 GCA_035639115.1 Sphingomicrobium sp.
GGGGGTTGTCGTGACCACTGAGCAATGCCTGCTGAACCCAAACCGGAACTCGCTCTCCCGTGAAGATATCGAACGCCGTCTCAATCGGGATCTGGGATTCAGTCAGATGGTCTGGCTCGGATCTGGCCTCCTAAACGACCATACCGACGGCCACGTCGACAACCTCGCGCGCTTCGTCGCTCCCGGCCGAATTGCAATCCCGACGCCGGCCGCCGACGATCCCAACGAAGCAGTCTATCGCGATGCAGCGCGGCGACTTCGCTCCAGCAATCTCGACGTCGTCACCCTTCCTTCCCCGGGCCGCGTGCTGGGTGAGGACGGGGACGTGATTCCGGCCAGCTATATGAATTTTTACATCGGCAATGCCGCGGTGGTGGTGCCGCAGTATGGAGCTGCGAACGACCGCGCCGCGGTAGAGATCGTCCAGGCGCTTTTCCCCGGCCGAGCGGCAATCGGCCTTCGGGCCGACCATATCCTGACCGGAGGCGGAAGCTTCCACTGCATCTCGCAGCAGGTGCCCGCCTAGCTTCAGGCGATCTACCCGAGCAGTAGATCGGCAAAGATGGCGAGTGCGATGGCGATGAAGATCACACCCACAGCACGATCTAACCAGATGCGCGTGCTCCGTTCGGTGATTGCGCGCGCAAGCCCGTTTCCGGCGAGGATGTAGGCGGCTCCGAGCACGACGTCGATCGCCATGGCGACCACGGCGAGCAGTACCAACTGCGGGACGACCGGGCTCCGCGCGTCAACGAAGGGCGGAAGCAGCGCAACGATGTAAATCAAGGATTTCGGATTGCTCATGGCGACGAACACGCCATCGCGAAACGCATGGCCCGATGGCTTTCGCGTCCGCACCACTCCTTCGGAATTTCCCGCATTGCGAACTGCTCTGAAACCGAGCCAGCCTAGATACAGGGCTCCAGCCAAGGCCAGCGCGCGAAAGCCGATCGGAAAGGTGAGCGCCAGCGTGCCGAGTCCGAGCGCGGCAAGGACCCACCACCAGACATAGCCGAACTGCACTCCCGCCAGCGCTGCAGCGCCCGATCGTCCGCTCCGCCAGATGGATTGGCCCATGACGAACAGCATCGACGGGCCGGGCACGATGCTGGCCGCGGCGGACATCAACGCAAAGGCGGCGAGCTTCTCCGGCGCGATCATGACCACACCGTGGCGGCGCATCCGATCGCCGACAAGCGAGATCGCAGCCGCCTCGCGTCTCGCAATCGAAGGCCCGACTGACTACATCCGCCCGCCATGACCAAGCTGACCGTCGCTGCGCTGCAGCTCGCCTTCACCGACGACACTGCCGTCAATATCCGCGCGGTGAGCGATCTCGTACGGGAAGCTGCGACGAAAGGCGCCGAGGTGGTGCTGCCGCCCGAACTCTTCGAAGGCCCCTACTTCTGCCGCGTCGAGGACGAGAGCCTCTTTGCGGCCGCGCGTCCGACGAGCGAGCATCCATCGGTGCTTGCGATGCAGGAACTCGCCGCCGAGCTGAAAATCTGGATCCCGACCAGCTTCTTCGAGGCCGACGGTCCTCACCATTACAACAGCCTTGCCATGGTCGGTCCCGACGGAAAGGTCGCGGGCGTCTATCGCAAGAGCCACATCCCGGACGGGCCGGGATATGAAGAGAAGTTCTACTTCCGGCCCGGCAACACCGGATTCAAGGTGTGGGACGGCCCGCATCACGCGAAGCTCGGGGTCGGCGTGTGCTGGGATCAGTGGTACCCCGAGACCGCTCGAGCGATGATGCTTATGGGTGCCGAGATCCTCTTTTATCCTACCGCCATCGGCACCGAGCCGCACGATCCCGACCTCGACACTTCGCGTCTCTGGCGCCGCGCGATGATCGGCCATGCGGTCTCGAACGTAGTTCCAGTCGTTGCGGCCAACCGCATCGGTACTGAGCACGGCCAGCGCTTCTACGGCCACAGCTTCATCTGCGACGAGCGCGGCGACATCCTCGCGGAATTTGGCGCCGAGGACACCGGAGTGCTGGTCGCGACGCTAGACGTCAGCCAAGCCAAGAAGCACCGCGCTGCCTTCGGCTTCTTCCGCGACCGCAGGCCTGAACTCTATGGCCGGCTTGTCGAGGACCGGTAAGCCAGGGCTCGCTCGAAAACGCTTTCGAACATCTCGCGCGTCAACCTTCCCGTGTTCGTGTTCTGCCGCGAGCAGTGATAGCTCGAGAGAAGGACTGGCCGGCCCGGCACCGTCACCTCAGCGCCATGCGCGAACTTCGCTTCGGTGGGCGCGATGCCCAGTGCCTTGGCAGTCGATGCATGTGCGATTTGCCCCAGCGCAATGATGACTTTCACCCTTGGCAGGGCGGCAAGCGAAGCCTGGAGATAATTCCGACAAGTCGCGACCTCGACTGGCAGAGGCCGGTTTGCAGGAGGAAGGCATTTGACCGCATTCAGAACGATCACACCGACCAGGGCGATGCCGTCATCGGGCTCTCCTCGGTATGTCCCCTCGGCGAGACGGAAGTTGAGAAGCGTCGAGTAAAAAATCTCGCCAGAATAATCGCCCGTGAACGGCCGGCCGGTTCGGTTCGCACCCTTCCTCCCCGGCGCGAGCCCAACGATAGCGAGCCAGGCGTCGGGATCGCCGAAGGCGGGCACCGGAGCGTTCCACCAAAAAGGATGTTCGTCGCGCAGCTGCTCGCGCAAATCCACCAAGCGCGGGCACAACGGACAATCGCGGGGTGCTTCGGTCTTCGGGATTGGCGATAGGTCAGCGGGGGTAGCGGTGCGCACTCGCATGACCTACGCGACTATTAGTGGCCGCAGCAACGCACCTCTACGCCATCGCCATCGGTTCGAACCGGCCGCACGGCCGCCATGGACGTCCGCCGCACGTTGTCGAAGCGGCGATCGCGCGGCTGGATGAGGAATTCGGACTGTTTGACGCCTCTCCGATCGTTCTTAATGCGGCGATCGGCGGCGCAGGCCGCGACTTCGCGAACGCCGTTGCTCTGGTGGAGAGCGACCTCGAGCCTCCGGCGATGCTCCGCCGCATCAAGGCGATGGAGCGCGAGTTCGGCCGCCGCCGGGCGAAGCACTGGGCCGCCCGGGTGCTCGATCTGGACATCAGCCTGTGGAGCGGAGGCCGCTTTCGCTCGCGCGGCCTCAGCATCCCTCATTATGACCTGGAGAAGCGCAGCTTCGTCCTCCAACCGCTCGCGGCGATTGCGCCTAACTGGCGAGTTCGGGGCGGCTTGACGGCACAGCATCTCGCGCATCGCCTTGCTCACCGCCGCGCCGCAAGCTAACCGCGAACCCTCAGGTGGGCCCATAGCTCAGTCGGTAGAGCAACTGACTTTTAATCAGTAGGTCGCTGGTTCGAATCCAGCTGGGCTCACCAGCTCTCCTTTGCCGACTCTCGTGTGTCCAACAGCCAGTTCTCGTTGCCGTCGATGGCAAGCGCGGTGAGCACACCCGTTCGATAGGCGCCGGTATCGATTGCAATCCGATTCGGCCGGATCTCGACCTCGGGCCTGATCGTATGCCCGTGCACGACGACGAACCCATGATCGGTGTCATCGAAGAGGAACGGCTCACGGATCCACCTGAGATCGGACTGCCGCTGCTGATCGATCTCGACTCCCGGCCGAATTCCGGCGTGCACGAAGAGATAGTCCCCGAAGCGGCAGCTGTCGTCGAAGCTCTCGATGAACTCGACATGCTGCTTCGGAATGGCGGCTCGCACGACCTCGAGGGCGTCGCTTTCGCTCAATTCGCCAAGTCGGGTGGTGTCGACACCGTAACTGTTCAGGCATTCCGTCCCGCCGAACCAGCGCCATTTCGTGATCAGGTCAGCTTCGCCCTTGAGGATTCGGAGCAGCACTTCTTCATGATTGCCGAGCAGGAACATGGCTCGGACGCCATTGCGTCGGTAGGTTCTCAGGCGCTCCACCACCTTCGCCGAGTCCGGTCCGCGGTCGATCAGGTCGCCCACGAAAACGAGGAGAATCTTACGGGATTTCCGCTTGGCGATGTCATCATGAACAGCGTCGAGAAGCTGATCGAGGAGATCGAGGCGGCCGTGGATGTCGCCCACGACATAGGCGCGCCAGCCTCGAGCGCCGGAAGGGCCACTTTCCCGTCTAGGAGCGAAGTTGAACATGTGGCCCTTAGCCCGCGTCCCCAAATGCCTGGCAAGACTGTCCAGGAATATCGAATAACGATTCAGGGCCTAAACCGCTCCTGGACCGGCTCAGGTGCTGACGAGATCGAATCGAGGAATGGCGACGTCGAACGCACTGCCGTTCTCGTCGACCATTCGGTAGCTCCCGCTCATCGCACCGCTCGGTGTGTCGAGCGGGCAACCCGACACATAATCGAAGCTCGCCCCAGGTGCGATCAGCGGCATTTCCCCGACCACGCCTTCCCCGACGACCTCATGGGTGGTTCCACGACCATCGACGATCAGCCAGCTTCTGGAGAGCAGCTGCACGGCCACTTCTGCGCCATTCTCGATCCGCACATGGTAGGACCAGAACCAGCGGTTCGTGGACGGGTCCGACTGCTCCGCGAGATAGCTCACCGCAACGCGCACTGCGATCTCGCGCGTGACCGCGACGTTGGGGAACAGCATTGCGAGGGCATCGATTGTCACGCTTTCACATTTAGCAACCACGTTGCGCTGCACAACTAGGCAAGACCACCAGCCCTTCTCATTCTTTCCACCAATCGCGAACGCGCTTCCGCGATCGACCGAGATCGCTCGGTGATCAGGTGGCGATTGAGGAAATGGCCGGTGAGAGCCAGGCCTTGGTCGATGTCCTGCCAGGAGGCCGCGCCGCCTTCACGGACAAAGCTGGGCAGCGGGAGCAGCTTCCCAGCATATGGCTCGGCCTCGGCCGCGCTGACCGCACGGCCCGATTTTGGGCTCACCGCGACAAGCCCGTCGTTCGAGCCCGTCACCGCGCAGCGATCGAGGTCGAGGCCGAACCCGAGCTCCTTGAGCAGCAGGAATTCGTAGCGGACCAGAGCTGTTCCCCACCCGCTCGCGGACGGTGCAGCTTCGATGGCGTCGAGCAGCGCCTCCAGCGTTTCATAGAGTCGAGGATAAGGCTGGCCTTCAGGCAGAACGGTCGCCGTCAGGACCGTTGCCCATTCGATCGCGGCCGCCGAAAGCGGTTCCGAAAGGAGCGGGCCGCGACTGTGGACCAGCTCCAACGTAGCCTGTGGTAGCTGCGTGTCCGTGCGCGCCGAAAGCTGCGCCTCCACGACATTCCCGGCAATCAGAACAGGCCGCATCCTGCGTCCACGAGCGCCGCGCACATAGGCAGCTTGAAGCCCCTGCTCCGGAGTCATCAGCCGAACCACGGCGCCATGCTCGCCATGGTTGCGAAGTGCGCAGACTATGGCCTTGGTCTCGAACCTCATCCGCCCGGATGGAAATAGTCGTAGACCTGCCGAGCGGTCGCCCTGCTGATTCCCGGGGCCTTCTCCAGGTCCTCAAGCGCCGCACCCTTCACTGCCCGCGCAGTGCCGAAGTGCATCAACAGAGCCCGTTTGCGCGTCGGCCCAATGCCCGGGACATCGTCGAGCGTCGAAGTGGTCAGCGATTTCGCCCGTTTCTGACGATGTGTGCCGATCGCAAATCTATGAGCTTCGTCGCGCAAGCGCTGGAGATAGAACAATAAAGCCGAGTTGGGCGGAAGCGTGATCTCGCGCCCGCCAGGGAGGTGGAAAACCTCGCGCCCCTCGCGCCCGTGGTGGGGTCCTTTGGCGACCGCCACGACCGGTACGTCGTGAACGCCCATGTCTTCCATCACCTCGCACACCGCCGAAAGCTGGCCCTTGCCCCCGTCGATCAGCACGAGGTCGGGCCATTCCCCGCTCTGGCGGTCAGGATCTGCCTTCTCCAGCCGCCCGAAGCGCCGCTCCAGCACCTCGCGCATCATGGCGAAATCGTCTCCGGGCTGCGTCTCCGGTCGCTTGATGTTGAACTTGCGATAGCTGTTCTTGCGGAAGCCCTCCGGCCCAGCGACGATCATGGCACCGGTCGCATTGGTGCCCATGATGTGGCTGTTGTCGTAAACTTCGATCCGCTTGGGAATGTCGGCGAGCTCGAGCGTGTCGGAGAGCTCGCGTAGGATCTTGCCCTGCGTCGTCGCTTCGGCGAGCTGGCGGTCGAGCGCTTCCTCGGCGTTGCGCCTGGCTTGCTCGATGAGCTTTCGGCGAGAACCGCGCTGGGGAATTTCGATCGACACCTTGCGATCTGCCCGTTCCGAAAGGGCCTCCTCGAGCAGGCCCCGATCAGCAAGCTCGCGATCAACGAGGATCCGCTTCGGCGGGGCCATGTCTTCGTAGAATTGGACCAGAAAGCTAGACAAAACCTCAGCTTCCGGAACATCGTTCACATGAGCGGGAAAGAAAGCGCGATGCCCCCAATTCTGCCCGCCGCGGATGAAGAAGGCCTGGATCGAGACCGTCCCGCCTTTGCAGGCGAGCGCAAAGACATCGGCATCGCCCAGCCCCTCCGCGTGGACCGTCTGGCTGCCCTGGATGTAGGTCAGCGCCCGCAGCCGGTCGCGGTAGACGGCTGCCAGTTCGTAATCCTGCTTCTCCGCGGCCTCGGCCATGTGCTTCGACAGCCGCGACTGAACGCCGATCGAGCGGCCGGCAAGAAACTCCTTCGCCTCCCCGACCAGCTCGCCATAGTCGTGCTCGCTAATTCGCCCGACGCAGGGCGCGGAGCAGCGCTTGATCTGGTAAAGCAGGCATGGCCGCGATCGGTTCTCGAAATAGCTGTCGGAACAGCTTCTTAGCAGGAATAGCTTCTGAAGGGCATTAAGCGTCCGAGTGACCGAGCCGGCGCTCGCAAACGGCCCATAATATTGCCCCTTGATGCGCCGCGCGCCGCGATGCTTCTGGATCCGCGGGAACTCATGATCCTCGCGCAAGAGAATGAATGGGAAGCTTTTGTCGTCGCGCAGGAGGACGTTGTACGGCGGCCGGAAGCGCTTGATCAGCTGCGCCTCCAGGAGCAGCGCCTCTGCCTCCGTCCGGGTCGTCACGATCGTCATCGACCGAGTCTGAGCGACCATACGCTGGAGCCGCTTCGGGAGCTTCGCGACCTGCGTGTAATTGGTGACGCGGTTCCGTAGGGCCCGCGCCTTGCCGACATAGAGAACATCGCCCCGCGCATCCTGCATCCGGTAGACACCTGGCCGCCGTGGAAGCGTCTTCAGCACCTCGCGGACGGCGGCGACGCCCTGCTCGAGGTCAGGCTGGTCCACACCGCGCACGGCATAGGTTGCCTGCTCCTCGTTGAAGCGCTCGGCGGACTTCGGATGGTCGGGACGGTCGGCCTTGCTCACGCTGCCGAGATAGGCGCTAGCGGAGAGCAGCGCGAGGGGTCAGGCTGCCGCCCGCGCCTCTTCCTCCTCCGCGAGCATCCAATCGACGGCGGCCCGCGCATGCAGAGCGGTCGTGTCGTAGACCGGGATGACGTTGGCGCGGACGTCGACCGCGAACACCAACTCGGTGCAGGCTAGCAGCACGGCCTGGGTCTTCCGTTTGGCCAGCTCGGTGATCAGCGTCTTCAGGCTGCGCTGGCTGTCTCGGACTACGCGTCCGGTCGCGAGCTCGTCGAATATGATGCGGTCGACCTCCCGGACCCAGGCATCCTCGATCGGCACCAGATTGATTCCGCGCGCCTCCAGCCGGCTGCGAACGAACGGCTCGGTCATGGTGAAGCGCGTGCCGAGTACCGCCACATTGGTCCGGCGGTCGGCGACGAGGCGATCAGCCGCCGCGTCGGCGATGTGCAAGACCGGCACCTTCACGCTCGCGGCCACGGTATCGTAGCACTTGTGGCTGGTGTTGCAGGCCATCAGAACACCTTCCGCGCCGCCTGCGACAAGCCGTCGCGCGGCATCGACGTTCATCTGCCCGACCGCGTCCCACTCTCCGGCGTGTTCGAGCGCAGCATATTCCGCGAAGTCCAGGCTCTCGATCCCGAGACGCGCGCTATGGAGTCCGCCCAACCGCTGGCCGATTCCGCGATTAATGTGCTCGTAATAAAGCGCGGTCGACGTCCAGCCCGTCCCGCCGATGATTCCCAGCTTGCGCAATTGTGCTGCCCTTCCCCGCCGTTCGCCGGTTGAATCGGCGTCCGCGGAATAGTCCCGCAAGTCCCCTTGGGCGCAAGTCGTAAATAACTGATTTAGTGCAAAATTAATGCGCTTGCGACGAGCGGTTCATCGACAGCGCTTTTCGGTCTCCTTTCCGCCCGACATCGTGGTCCAGGCGATCCGGTCCGGGCCGAGGGGCTCGACCTGCGACACGGTCGGCTTGCCGTCGCCATAGTCGAAGGTCAGCTTGCCCTCGCCAGCCTTCCATTTGCCGGTGCCGATCGGCGTCGTCACCGTCCCGTCCTTCTTGAACTCGATGGTGTGCGAGCAGTCCTCGCCAAAGGCGCTCCATTTGCCGACCATGAAATCCACGGAGAGAGCGGGCGCGGGCGAAGCCAGCGCTCCTGCGAGCAGCATTGCGTGGAGCATGTCCCTCCTCCTTGCTCAGTCTAGCCGAGCGCTTTGACAATCTCCTCGGTCATCTTCTTGGCGTCGCCAAGTAGCATCATCGTATTGTCCTTGTAGAAGAGTTCGTTGTCGATACCGGCATAGCCGACGCCGCCCATCGACCGCTTCACGAACAGGCAGGTGCGCGCCTTCTCGACGTCGAGCACCGGCATTCCGTAAATCGGCGAGCTCTTGTCGTTTTTCGCGGCGGGGTTGGTGACGTCATTGGCGCCGATCACATAAGCGACGTCGGTCTGCGCGAACTCGCTGTTGATGTCCTCGAGCTCGAACACCTCGTCATACGGCACGTTCGCTTCGGCGAGCAGTACGTTCATGTGGCCCGGCATACGTCCGGCGACAGGGTGGATGGCGTACTTCACGGTCACCCCCTTCGACTTGAGGATGTCGGCCATCTCACGGACGGCGTGCTGCGCCTGGGCAACTGCCATGCCGTAGCCGGGAACTATGATGACCTGCTCCGCCTGGCTCATCAGGAAGGCTGCGTCCTCGGCCGAGCCGCGCTTGTACGGTCGGTCGATGGCGGCCGCTTCCCCGCCGCTGGCGACCGCGCCGAACCCGCCCGCGATGACCGAGATGAAGCTGCGGTTCATTGCGCGGCACATGATGTAACTGAGGATCGCGCCCGAGCTTCCGACGAGGGCACCGGTGATCACCATCGCCGTGTTGTGG
>DASQYQ010000311.1:0-8996 GCA_035639115.1 Sphingomicrobium sp.
CTCCGGACAGGCGTAGAGCTCGGCCTCTACCTCCGCCGCCGAGATGTTCTCGCCGCCGCGGATGATGATTTCCTTCTTGCGGTCGACGATGAACAGATAGCCGTCATCGTCGAGATATCCGACGTCGCCGGTCCTTACGAATTGGTCGTCGGTGAACAGCTGTTCGGTCGCTTCGCGATTCTGCCAGTAGCATTTGATGTTCGCTGCAGTCCGAATCCCGACCTCGCCGATGTCCCCGGCTTGCAAATGGCGGTCATGCTCTCCGAGGATGGCCACCTCGACGAAGGGCTTGGCAGCGCGGCCCGTGGAACCTGGCTTGTCGGCGTAGTTGCTCCAAAAATTGAGGCAGCCGACGGCGTTGGTTTCGGTCAGGCCATAGCCGAGCGCCGGTTGCGCGTCCGGAAACTCCTCCTGCAGGCGCTTGACGTGGCTGATCGGGCGCGGCGCGCCTCCAGCGGTGATGTCCTTCAGCGACGTGAGGTCATAGTTGTCCCTGTCGGGGTGGTTCATGAGCTCAAGGCTCATGGTGGGCACTCCGACGAAGTAGGTGATCTTCTCCTCCTGGATCAGCCTCAGCGCTTCGGTCACGTCCCATTTGGGCATGATCACCATGCAGCGGCCGATCACGAAACTGTTGAGCATGACCGGCACTTCTCCAGTCACATGGAACAGCGGAACGCTGACGAGAGTCCGCGGCGGCGTTTCGGGCGCGCGCCCTTCCTCGGTGAGAAGCCCAAGAAGGACGATGATCCCGGAGGCATAAGTGTAAGTGCCGGTCGTGACCCCGCGCTGAGTCGACAAAGCTCCCTTGCACAATCCGGTCGAACCCGAAGTGAAGAGGATCGTCGCATCGTCGTCGGGGCGTACGGAAGGCAGCTCGCCTTCGCGCTCCGCGATGATCGGCTCCAGCGCCTGCTCTGCTTGCAGTTCCACCGAAATCCCGACGATATCGCGGTTCGAGCAACGTTCGGCGATGCGTTTCGCGCGCGGAGCGTCGGCGATGATCAGTTTCGGATCCGTGAGTAGGATCGCATGTTCCATCTCGGCCGGTTCCCACCAGCCGTTGAGAAGCGTCGCTACCGCGCCGGCCTTCACCGCGCCCATGTAGCTGAGAATCCAGGAAGGGGAGTTGCGCATCGCGATGCCGACGCGGTCGCCCTTGCGGAGACCGCGCGCAACGAGCCCGTGCGCCACCTTGTCGGAAATCCGGCCGAGGTCGGCGAAGGTCAGTCGCTCGCTTCCCGCAACCACAGCTTCGTTGCCTGCGTTCAGCGCACAAAAGGCTTTGAAGAATTCAGGAAGCGTTGCTGGAAAGTTCTCGACAATCGCTCGGCCGAGCTGGTCACGGCCGATGATGAGGCGACCGCCGGGACCGGTGACCCGTCCCAACTCCTCGTCGAAGCGCCGGTCGAGCTCGCTTCCCATCCCCGCGTCTGACTTCCTTTGCCTTTGCCAACACGCGCCTTATGAGGCGCAGAACATTTAGGGGGAAGCCCTTTGCAAGCGGACTATCCGGGGTACACCAAGTTTACCGATCTGGGCCTCTCGCCCGTGGCTTTGCACATCGGTGCGTTCGACCTCAGGTGGTACAGCCTAGCGTACCTCGCCGGCATATTCATCGGCTATTGGTACTTGCTCAAATTGCTGAAGCAGCCGGGCGCTCCGTTGGCGCGCCGTCACGCCGACGACCTGGTCTTCTACGCGGCGCTCGGGATCATCCTCGGCGGCCGCATCGGCTACGTGCTGTTCTACAATTTCGGCCAATATCTGAAACACCCGATCGAGATCCTGAAGCTATGGGACGGCGGCATGTCGTTCCATGGTGGAGTGATCGGGACGTCGCTCGGAATCCTCTACTTCGCGCACAAGGAGAAGCTGTCGTGGCTGCGAATCCATGACTATGTCGCCTGCTGCGTCCCTTTCGGCCTGTTCTTCGGCCGACTCGCGAATTTCGTGAACCAGGAGCTGTGGGGAGCTCCCACGACCGTCCCCTGGGCGATCCGCTTCGTTGAGGTTACGCCTTATGGGCCGATCCTCGGGCCGCCCCGGCACCCGAGCCAGCTCTACGAAGCCTTCCTCGAAGGAATCGTCCTCTTCTGCATTCTTGCCGGAATGTTCTGGAAGACCAACGCTCGATACGAGCCGGGCAAGCTCGTCGGCACGTTCCTCTTCTTCTACGGATGCTTTCGCTTCGGAGTCGAGTTCATCCGCGAGCCTGACAACCAGCTTATCCAATTCTCGCAGGCGACCGGCCTCCACATGGGGCAATGGCTTTCGCTGCCGATGATCATAATCGGCGCGTGGCTGATGTGGACCGCGAAAGGACGACGCATCCGAGTCGAGCCGACCGCAGGGACAGCCGCCGTTTCGTGACTCCGCTCGAACGCGCGCTTCTCGACCGCATCCGCGCCGAGGGGCCGATTACCGTCGAAGCGTTCATGGAAGCGTGCAACGATTATTACTACGCCACGCGCGACCCGTTCGGGGCAGGGGGCGATTTCACCACCGCGCCGGAAATCAGCCAGATGTTCGGCGAGATGATCGGCGCCTGTCTGGCCGACGCTTGGAAGCGGGCAGGCGCACCAGCGGACGCGCTCTATGCCGAGCTCGGCCCTGGACGAGCTACGCTTGCTAGCGACTCGCTTCGAGTTCTTCGGTCGGCTGGGTTTCGAGGCGAGGTTCGCTTCGTCGAGACCAGTCCGTCTCTCCGCGAAATTCAGAAGAAGGCCGTTCCTGACGCTCATTGGCACGGCGCAGTGACCGAACTGCCGGCAAAACCCCTCCTGCTTGTCGCCAATGAGTTCCTCGACGCTCTCCCGGTGCGGCAGTTCGTCGGCGGCTTCGAGCGGCGGGTGATCGCTGCGGCTGGCGGGCTCGCCTTCGATCGCGATGGCGAGATCACCGAGACCTCGCCCGCTCGAGAAGAGGCAGTGTCGTCGATCGCGCTTACTATTGCTCGGAAGGGCGGAGTTGGACTGTTCGTCGATTATGGCCACGAGCGGAGCGGCACCGGCGACACGCTGCAGGCGGTGCGCCGGCACGGATTCTCGCCGGTGCTCGACAATCCCGGGGAACAGGACCTGACGGCACATGTCGACTTCGAGGCTGTCGCACGTGCCGCGCAGGATGCAGGCGCCAAGGCCACGCCGGCCGTCGGGCAGGGCGAATGGCTGATCCGCCTCGGCATCGAGGCTCGCGCCCAGGCGCTGTCGCGCGCAAACCCCGAGCGAGCGGCGGACATTGAAGCTGCGCTCCAGCGCCTTACAAGCAGGGATCAAATGGGGGCATTGTTCAAGGTCATCGCGATCCATTCGCCCGAGTGGCCCGCGCCTGCGGGGTTCGAATGATCGAGTATCGCGACGCGGAGGTCGCCGACGCCCCGGCGCTCGATCGCCTCTTCGACACGAGCTTCTGCGACACGTTCGGCCATCTCTACGGGCCCGAAGATCTCGAGGAGTTCCTGACCAGCTTCTCTATCGCAGATTGGGAGGAGCATCTTGGCGATCCCGCCTTCCTCTTCCGAATCGCCCAAGCCGATGGAGTGCCGGTTGGCTATTTGAAGCTCGGGCCGCTGAAGCTCCCGGTCGAGCCGGAAGGGCCGGCCCTTCTGTTGGATCAGCTCTATGTCCTCGCCGAGCACCACGGCACCGGAATCGCCCCTGCGTTGATGGACTGGGCGATCACCGAGGCGCGCCGTCGCGGCGCGGAGGAGCTCTACCTCACCGTCTATGTCGACAACCATCGCGCCCGGCGCTTTTACGAACGCTATGGATTCGAGGCCGTCGGGCGCTACGACTTCATGGTCGGAAATCACGCCGATGAGGACGTGATCATGCGGAAAAAGTTGTGAGCGACGTCGAGGTCATCCGAGCCGTGTCTCTCGGAAGCCTCCCGCATGGTTTCCTCGGGCGTCGCGGTGGGACATCGACGGGGCCGCTCTCCGGCCTCAACGTCGGTTATGGCAGCCGGGACGACCGGTCCGCGATCGACGAGAACCGACGGCTCGCGGTCGCCGCCCTGCATTCCGACGCCACGCTCGTCACCGTCCACCAAGTCCATTCGGCCGACGTCGCTCACGTCAACCGACCCTGGCCGGAGGGCGAGCGTCCTCAGGCCGATGCGATGGTCACCGAACGGCCGAACGTCCTCCTCGGAATCCTCACCGCCGACTGTGCCCCAGTGCTGTTCGCGGATCATGATGCGGCAGTGATCGGCGCCGCGCACGCAGGATGGCGAGGTGCGCTCGCCGGAGTGACCGATTCGACGATCGCTGCGATGGAGCGCCTGGGCTCGCGACGCGACCATATCCACGCCGCAGTCGGCCCCTGCATCGGCCAGCCGTCCTACGAGGTCGACGAGGCATTCCGAGCCCGCTTCGTCGCCGACGATCCCGACAACCGCCGGTTCTTCGTCGCGGGTCCGACTGGAAAGCCACATTTCGACCTCGAGGCCTATGTCGTCCATCGCCTCATTGCCGCTGGCATTGGAGAGGTAGAGGCGCTCAACCTCGACACTTATGGCGACCCCGACCGATTCTACAGCTACCGCCGAGCGACCCACCGCGGGGAGGACGATTACGGCCGGCAGCTAAGCGCGATCGCAATCCCCGGCTGACGACTAGAAGCCGAGCTTATCGGTAGGCGCCTTCAGTCGATTGGCGCTCGCCCAAGCTTGGCGCTAATGCCGCGCTCGAAAAGGAGAGCGACTTGCCCACCGAAGACGAATTGAGCGGCGCCGCAGAGCATCACCGGCCACCGCGCCCGTCACCGACCAGCATCGGCAACCACAAGCTGAACGCACAGACCCTGATGCTGGGCTACGGCTTCGACCCCGAGCTCAGCGAAGGATCGCTGAAGCCGCCGATCTTCCTCACCTCGACCTTCGTCTTCGAGAGTGCCGCCGCAGGAAAGCGCTTCTTCGAAGGCGTCACCGGCAAGCGACCGGGGGGCGCCGAGGGCCTCATCTATTCGCGCTTCAACGGTCCCAACCAGGAGATCCTCGAGGATCGCCTCGCGGTCTGGGAGGACGCCGACGACGCGCTCGCCTTTTCGAGCGGAATGGCGGCGATCGCGACCCTGCTTCTGACCCTCGTCCGTCCCGGCGACTGCGTGGTTCATTCGGGCCCGCTCTACGCTGCGACCGAGACGCTAATCGCCAAGATCCTCGGGCAGTTCGGGGTGTCGTGGGTCGATTTCCCGTCCGGTGCCACCCGAGAGGAAATCGATGCCGCGATTGCCAAGGGCATGGAGAAGGGCCGAGTCAGCCTGGTCTATCTCGAAAGCCCGGCCAATCCCACGAACCAGCTCGTGGACGTGGAGGCAGTTCGAGCGGCGGTCGACGCGGCTTTTCAAGAGGACCAGCGGCCGCCGATCGCGATCGACAACACCTTCCTCGGGCCGCTGTGGGCAAAGCCGCTCGCGCAGGGCGCGGACCTTTCCGTCTACAGCCTGACGAAATATGTTGGCGGGCACAGCGATCTCGTCGCAGGCGGCCTGGTCGGTCGGCAGAAGATAATCGATCAGGTCCGAACCTTCCGGAACACGATCGGCACCATTTGCGATCCGAACACGGCGTGGATGCTCCTTCGCAGCCTTGAAACGCTCGAGCTCCGGATGAGCCGTGCGGGCGAAAATGCGGCGAAGGTTTGCGACTTCCTGCGCAGTCACCCGAAGGTCGAGAAGATCGGCTATCTCGGCTTCCTCGAAGAAGGATCGCGCCAGGCGGACATTTTCAAACGGCACTGCACCGGCGCCGGCTCCACCTTTTCGCTCTACCTGAAGGGCGGCGAAAAGGAGGCCTTCGCCTTCCTCGATGCGCTCAAGATCGCCAATCTCGCGGTGAGCCTCGGGGGCACCGAAACGCTCGCCAGCGCGCCTGCCGCCATGACCCATCTGTCGGTCCCCGACGAGCGCAAGAAGCAACTCGACATCACGCCGAACCTTGTGCGGATCTCGATCGGAGTCGAGGACGCGGACGACCTGATCGCCGACTTCGCGAACGCGCTCCAGGCGGTTTAGGCTTCCATTGCGCTGAAGGGCGCGGGCGACTCATCCGGAGCGAACGGTAACCTGCATCAGCCATTGGCGTTTTCGGTTGCGGTATGAAGCAACCAACGACCGATGCGGGAATATAGACTTTATGGCTCGACCGCGCTGGCGCTTTCACGAATGCGCATGAAATCCACGCGACCAGTGACGCCGAGGCGCTCTTGGAGGCTCGCAAGATGAAGCTTCCGGTAAAGTGCGAGCTTTGGGATCGAGGGCGGCAAGTCGCCGTTCTCGACCCTCATGCCGTCGACGAACCTTAGTTCGCGATTTTCCTGCCGAATGATCGAACGGCAGCGTCGCTCTTTGGTTTGAAGGCGTCTCAGCCCCAGTCTTCAATCGCCCACCGCCGCTCTTCGGCCAAGCGCCTCAGCCTGCCGTGCGGGTTGACCGCAACCGGCTCATCGGCCCACTCGAATGCCGGCTGGTCGGATACGTGGTCCGAGTAGAAGCGGACATGGCCATGGACGCCTTTCAGGCCCGACTTCTCGACCCACTCGGAAATCATCCGCATTTTTGCGGGACCATAACAATTCTCACCTGCAATCTTTGCGTGAACCCGATCATCGAGGCCGATGACCGAACCCGTTCCGATCACGTCATCGAAGCCTAGACGTTGGGCGATCGCGTCGGCGTAAAGGCGGTAGGACGCGGTCGCCAGGATTACTCGGCGCCCCTCGGCCTTATCGCGGCTGATGGCCTTGCGCGCGCCGGGCCGGACGTTTCTCGCGACTTGGGAATCGGCAAAGCTGTCGACCAGCGGCTTCAGGTCGCCGGGATGGATCTGCGCCCCAAGCAGAAGATGGTGGTTGATTTCCTTCAGCCGGGCGCGGTCGATCAGGCGCGCCGCATAAGCGAGCATCGAGAGCAGCACGAGCGGCAGCGACAATAGTCGCCACGGCGCTCGCCTAACAGCGCAATGAAGCAGGAAAGGCGTGTAGGTCGGCCGCTTCGTGACGGTCCGGTCCATGTCGTAGACGGCGAGATCGCTCATGCCCGCCCGCCGAGGATCGCTTCGACGATCGCATGGTCGACCGGCTTGTCGACATCGACGCCCGCGAGCGGGTTGGTGAGCACGATTGCGCGCGCCGAGAGGCCCAGCCTCGCGCCGACGGCCGCAACGCTCTGCCCGAGCGTCCGAACGCGCAATAGCGCTCCGAGCAGTAGCGCGGGACCGAGCGCCGCCAGCACCCTCCATCCTTTCTTCCGGTCCTGCTCGACCGACCGCCATTGCTCGATTGCAGCGAGCACCTTGATCGATCCGAAGGAGAACAGGTTCGCGCCGGAATAGGCGCCCCCGCGGAATGCGAGCCAAGTCCGCTTCGACTGAGGCAGGCGATCGAGCAACGATTGGCGCTCAACGACTCCCAATGCGAGATCGGCGCCCTCCGCCTTCGCGATGAATTCCGCGATCATCTCCTCATCGAGAAGTGCGTGGTCCGCAGTCGTGACCAGAAGGGGAAATTGCGCGCCAGGGTCGAGAATCAGTTGCTCGAGTGCCTCGGCGATCGAGCCTTGCGATTCTCTGACCTCGACACGTGGGTCGTAAGGAAGTGCATCCGCAATGCGATCCGGCGACTGGCTGAGGACGAGGATTTTGCCGATGTGCTCGCTCTTCAGAAGCGCGCGAACCGGCCGGCGGACCATGGGCTCGCCGGCAATCGGAATCAGCGCCTTGAGATCGGCGCCGAATTGCTCGGCGAAGGAGTCGCGGCCGGGGCGCGAGCCGGCGAGGACCACCGCCGTCCAGCTCATGCCTCGAGCCAGGAGACAAGCTTCTCGCCCCGCGAAGCCCGCTCGTTCGCCTGCGCAAGCCGCACCGCGTGAAAGATGAGGCTTGCAAGAGTCCACCAGGCGACCAGCTCGAGGCCGAGGTCGGGGCGGCGGAAGAGGAGTGAAGCGATCAAAATCACCATGTTCGGATTGCGGCGCGCCGTCACCAGTCGGAACTTGCTGTCGATCGGTCGCCAGACATGAATTTCCATCTTGAGCCGCTTGATGAAAAGACCCTCGATGATCCGCTGCGCGACATAGCCGCCGACGATCGTCCACAGCACCATGGTCGCGAACACGGGCTCGAGCGACCGGCCATAGGCCGCGAGGCCATGCTCCCACGCCCAATACCAGAAGGGCGGGTGAACGAGGTCGATCCCGTGATCGAAGACCTCGCCCCATTTCGACGACGTTCCGGTCACGCGCGCAAGCTTTCCATCGACCGTGTCGAGCACCATGAAGACGAAGCCCGACACGACGCCCCACCAATATTCGCCTCGCCAGAAGAAGAGGAAGGCGAGAATGCAGAGGATCGCTCCAACGAGAGTGACGAGATTGGGCGCGATCCCCGCTCGAGCCGCCCAGCGCGTCAAATAGAAAGCGGGCCGTCGCCAGAGATAGAGGGTCAGAACGTCCGTCACGCCCTTGTAAGCTGCATCGTAGGAAGCACGCTCCACCGGCTCCGGATCGGCCGGGTCGAGCGCCATTACAAACGGCCGTTCGCGCTTTCTAAGCTCGGCATAGCTGAGTTCGGCACTCTCGGAGGGAAGGAGCTCGTACCCGGCCACGACCTCCTCATCCTCGAGGCCGGCAGCAGCCGCAGCGGGGTTCGAATCGGCGGACACATGCGCCATCACGGGGTTGCCGCTCAGCGTGAGCATTGTGCCCGGCCGAGCGCGCATTGCCTTCAGCCAGGCGGGGTCCCACGCATAACGCATGCTCGCAAGGAGCGCGGCTCGGCCTTCCACGGGCGCGTCAGAGCATTCGAATCCTGCATTCCTCGCCAGCCTGCACGCGCGCTCGCGGGCGTCCATGCCGAACGGCTGCGCTTCATTGTGCCCGATCGGGACAAACAGCAGTGGCTGATCTTCCGCCATGCTCGGGGCATAGAGAGGGGCACAACGGCGGGGAAGGGGGCCGGTTACAGCCGACTTGCCGCGAAAGCGTTAATCGCGCATC
>DASQYQ010000312.1:0-3021 GCA_035639115.1 Sphingomicrobium sp.
GCGGCGCATCGCTGCCCATCGTCGGGCCGGACGGGCCGCTCCCCCCTCCCCGGCCTCCGGCCCGACGCAATTTTACCGCCCGACCGACGGTCTCGTGCTTCCAGCGCTGGGTCAGGGTGAGATCAAGGTTTCGCCCTACGACGGCACACCAACAGGTATTTTGAACCCCAAACGGTTTCGTCACCAAACTGCGCCGGCAGAGGAGATTCCTTAAGGCAGGCGTATTCCGACAGCACCGGATCGCGCATTAGAGCTTCTGCGTGCTGATTCCGAGGGAAATCGCCCACCATTCCGATTTCAAATCGCCCGCGATTCCGAAATGAAATCGCCCACCATTCCGAGATGAAATCGCCCACGATTCCGCTCTGAAATCGCCCGGGGGCGTGGGCCTCTTCCGGCCTGTTTAGGGTCCGCTCTTTTGGCTTTGCCAAGGAGGGTTCCCGATGCCGATGGAGAGGATGGCGATGCGCCACGTGCGCGATTGCGTGAGATTGAAGAATGCCGGGATGTCGATGCGCGAGATCGCGCGTCGCGTTGGGGTAGCGTCATCGACGGTCCGATTGACGCTTCGGCGTTGCGAGGCTGCGGGCATCGCCTGGCCGCTGGCGGTTGATTTGACGGACGCGATGCTGGAGCAGCGGCTTTTTGCCAATGCCGGCGTCAAACCCGGCCATCGCCGTCATGCGGAGCCGGACTGGGTTGGCGTGCACCGCGAGATGAAGCGCAAGCACGTCACGCTGTCGATCCTGTGGGAAGAATATACCGCGCTCCATCCTGGTGGTTACCGCTACTCGCGGTTTTGCGATCTCTACCGGGAATGGGAAGGGCGTTTGCCGGTGATGATGCGCCAGACCCATGTTGCGGGCGAGCGGCTGTTCGTGGATTACGCGGGCGACGGGGTTCCGGTGGTGATCGACCGGCTGACCGGGGAAATCCGCAAGGCGCAAATCTTTGTCGCTGTGCTCGGGGTGTCGAGCTTCACTTTTGCCCAGGCGAGCTGGACGCAAACGCTGCCCGACTGGATCCACGCCCATGTGCGCGCGCTGGAGGCGATCGGCGGGGTTCCGCATTTACTGGTGCCGGACAACACGAAGACCGCGGTCATCAAGGCCTGTCTCTACGACCCGCAGGTCAACCGGACCTATGCCGAAATGGCGGCGCATTACGACACCGCGATCCTGCCGGCCAGGCCGCGGCGGCCACGGGACAAGGCGAAGGTTGAGCAGGCGGTTCTCATCGTCGAGCGCTGGCTTCTCGGGCGGCTGCGCCATCGAACGTTTTACAGCCTCGCGGAAGTCAACGCGGCGATCGGTGATCTGATGATGCATCTCAACGAGGTGCGTCCGATCCGGCGTCTCGGCGTGACGCGCCGGCAATTGCTGGAACAGATTGATCGTCCGGCACTGAAGTCCCTGCCGAGCGAAGCATACGAGTTCTCGGAATGGCGGATCTGCCGTGTCGGCATCGATTATCACGTCGAGATCGCCGCCCATTATTACAGCGTGCCCTATCGCTTCGCCCGCATGGAGGTCGAGGCGCGGCTAACCGCGCGGAGCGTCGAAATCTTCCTCAAGGGCGAACGGATCGCCGCGCACATGCGCATGAGCGGCAATCATAAGCACACGACCATCCCCGAACACATGCCCTCCAGCCACCGGCGTTATGCAGGCTGGACGATCGAGCGCATCCGCGCCGACGCGCGCCAGATCGGACCGGCGGTGGCGGCGTTGTGCGAACTGATCCTCGAACATCGGCCGCATCCCGAGCAGGGCTTTCGCGCCTGTCTGGGAATCGTCCGGTTGGCCCGCCCCTATGGCGCTGAGCGTCTCGAAGCGGCGGCGGACCGCGCCATCGACATCGGCGCCCGCAGCTACGGCTCGGTCAAATCCATCCTCGACAACAACCTCGATCGGCGTCCCGCGCAAAAGCGCAGCCCGGACGGAGCGTCGATCCGGCACGCCAACATCCGTGGTCCGCGCTACTACAATTAGGAGAAGCTACCTTGCTCAAACATCCCACCCTCGATCAGCTTCACACCCTTGGCCTGCAGGGCATGGCTGCAGCCTTCACCGAACTCGATGCGAGCAGCGAAGCAGACGGCCTGGGCCATCGCGAATGGCTGGGGCTTCTGCTCGATCGCGAAACCTCATGGCGGCAGGACAAGCGGCTTGCAGGCCGGCTCCGCCACGCCAAATTGCGCCAGCAGGCCTGCGTCGAAGATATCGATTATCGCAATCCCCGCGGTCTCGATCGCGCCCTGTTCCAAAAGCTCACCGAGGGCGAATGGATCAACGCCCACGACAATCTGGCGCTCACGGGGCCAACCGGAGTCGGCAAGAGTTGGCTCGCCTCGGCCCTCGGCCACAAGGCATGCCGCGACAACCGCTCGGTTCTCTATCAGCGCGTGCCCAGGCTGTTCGAGGACCTTGCCCTGGCGCGCGGCGACGGACGCTATCCGCGCCTCTTACGCAACCTCGGCCGCGCCGATCTTCTGATCCTCGACGACTGGGGGCTGGAACCCCTCGATGCCGCCGCACGCCATGATCTCCTGGAAATCCTCGAGGAACGCTACGGACGCCGATCCACGATGATCACTTCGCAGCTCCCCGTCGAACGCTGGCACGAAATCATCGGCGACCCCACTTACGCCGACGCGATCCTGGACCGTCTCGTTCACAACGCCCACCGCATCGAACTTGCCGGCGAAAGCATGCGCCGCACCAAGGCGAAGCAATCAAGGAAAGGTTGACCAACCACCGTCACGAATGCCAGAAAATCAACCTGCCGGAACGACCCCGTCCCCCGGGCGATTTGAAATCGGAATGGTGAGCGATTTGAAATCGGAATCCTGGGCGAGATCAGATCGGAATAGATGGGCGAATTGTTCGGAATCCGCAAGTTCTCTGCTGAACGCACGCAATGTCCACGAAGCGCGTTACTTGTGTCGTTCCGAGCGTCGACGGGAATGTGCTCTGCATCGCCAATAACGGGCATCGCCCTGCAAAGCGGTACTTGCGTTCT
>DASQYQ010000313.1:0-3085 GCA_035639115.1 Sphingomicrobium sp.
CGTATTCTGCTGGTGCATCGCCATTTCGATCTGCGAGATCGACTTGACTCCGTCTTCCTTGAAGTAGCTGAGGATCCGAATGAAGCCTGGCCCGAGCTCGGACCGGCTCCTCTCGAAATGTCCCCAATCGACGATGTCCCGAGCTTCGTCGGCCACATCAAGCTCCTCAAAGGCCGGCACGCGGCCGTGGTTCCACCGCTTCCGGATAGGGCCAAAAGAGTAAAATTCTCCTTAGCGTCGCCGCCGATCGAACGGGTTGGACCGTCCGCGGAAGTCGAGCCGGAGCGGAACCGGGCCGAGGTCGAGGTCGCGGCGCATCGCGTTGAGGAGATATCGCCGGTAGCTCTCGGGAAGCTCTTCGAGCCGGTTTCCGAAGACGACGAAACTTGGGGGTCGCGACTTCACTTGAGTGATGTAGCGCAGCTTGATCCGCTGGCCCTTGGGCGCGGGCGGTGGATTGGCGTCGACTGCGGCCTCGAACCAACGGTTGAGCTCGCCCGTCGGAACCCGCCTGTTCCAGGCTTCGCGAAGCTCGAAGGCAACTTTCAGGACCGTGTCGATCCCCTTGCCCGTCTTCGCCGACACCGTGAGCAGCGGAACGTCGCGAAGCTGCGCCAGTCCCTCGGCGAGCGCCGCCTTGATCCCGTTGAACAATGACGAGGCGTTGTCGGCGACGTCCCACTTGTTTACGGCGATGATCAGCGCCCGGCCTTCCTCGATCACTTGGGCCGCGATTCGCAGGTCCTGCGATTCGAGGCCTCGTGTGGCGTCGAGTAAGAGAACGACGACTTCGGCGTAATCGAGCGCCCGCTTGGTGTCGGCGGCCGACAAGCGCTCGAGCTTGTCTTCGACCTTCGCGCGCTTTCTAAGCCCCGCCGTATCGACGAGCTGGACCGGACGGCCTTCCCACTCCCAGTCGAGGCTGATCGAATCGCGAGTGATCCCGGCTTCGGGCCCGGTGATCATCCTATCCTCGCCGAGCATCGAGTTGACGAGGGTCGACTTTCCGGCGTTCGGCCTTCCAACGATCGCCAGCTTCAGCGGATGATCTTCTGCCCCCTCGCCCTCCTCGGCCTCGAAATGCTCATGCTCGACGTGCGGACGAAGCGCTTCGAACAGGTCTGCGATGCCTTCGCCATGCTCGGCGCTGATCCCCACCGGCTCGCCAAGGCCGAGGCGGAAGGCGTCGAGGATTCCCGATTCACCGGCATTGCCCTCGGCCTTGTTGGCGACGAGCACGACGGGCGTGCTCTCGGCCCTCAGCCAGCGACCGATCTCTTCATCGAGCGGAGTCACTCCTTGGCGGGCATCGACGAGGAAGAGCGCCGCATCGGCGTCGCGCACCGCTGCTTCGGTCTGCGCGCGCATTCGACCGGGAAGAGTGTGCGGATCTTCGTCCTCGAACCCGGCGGTATCAATGACCCGGAAGTCGAGCCCGAGCAGCTTGGCCTCGCCCTCGCGGCGGTCGCGGGTGACGCCGGGCCGGTCGTCGACGAGCGCTAGGCGCTTGCCGACAAGGCGGTTGAACAGCGTTGACTTGCCGACGTTGGGCCGGCCGACGATCGCGACGGTCGGGAGAGGCATGAATTGCGCCTAGCGGATTAAGCTCTTCGCCGCGAGCACCCGCTCGCGACGCTTAGCAAGCTACCGGTATGCGACGAGCCGGCCCTCGTCGTTGTAGACGTAGAGCATGGAGCCGGCGACGACCGGTGGAAGGCTGACGGACCGTCCGACGCTGAACTGCGTCTGGTAATTGCCGGTCGCCGGATCGAGCTCGACGACCTGCCCGTTGGAGGCGGTGGCAATAAGGTGATTGCCGGCAAGGACCGGTCCCGAATAGCTGATGTCGCCCTTCTTGGACTTGGGCTTCTCATATTGCGGAAGCTGGCTGATCCAGCGGACGTGCCCGTTCTGGCGATAGATGCACATCAGCTTGTCGTCGCTTGTGACCACGAAAATCCAGTCGCCCGCGACCCATGGCGTCGCGATGCCCGCCATGTTCAGCTCCCAAAGGCGCTGGCCCGACACCAAGTCGAGGCCGACCATTCGGCCGCCGGCGCCGATCGCGAACACCTGGCCGTTATCGATGACCGGATCGGCGTCGATGTCGGTCAGCGACGACACGCTGGTGCGGATGCTGGTGCGCTGAAGCTGGTCCTGCCAGACCTGCCGTCCATTTTCGTAGCGGTAAGCGTTGAGCTCGCCGGACGAGAAGCCGGCAACGACCGTGCCCTGGCCTACGGCCGGCGAAGCCGCGCCGAAAATCCCCGCGATCTCGAGCGACGCCGCCTGCGACCAGTTGGTCGAGCCGTCATCCTCCTTCAGCGAATAGATCTGGTTGTCCTGGCTGATCACATAGACTGCGCCATTGGCCACCGTAGGAGAACCGCGCAGCGGTCCCCCGGGCCGAACCTTCCAGAGGATTCCGCCATTCTGCTCGCTCAGCGCCGAGACGAAGCCGAGACCGTTCGTCGCAAAGATTCGACCGTTGTCATAGGCGATTCCGCCGCCATAGAGAGCCGCCTCATTGCCCTTCACGTCGGGGGTTTGGCTCGCCCAGAGCGCCGCCCCGCTCTTCGCATCGAACGCTCGAACCGCACCCAAGGTGTCGATCGTGTAGACTCGGCCGTTGGCGACAATCGGAGGTGCGGCAAGCCGTGCGGTCAGGCTGCTTCCGCGGCCGGCCTGGACCGAGAAAGCGGGCTGCAGCGCGTTACCGAGGGCGAGGTGCCCCATCGAGTTGCTGGCATTGCCCCCCGACTCGGTCCAGCCTGGGTTTTCGGCCGGCGCAGGAAGGCTGAACGGCAGCGCCTGCGTTGCCGGGTCGACTTCCACGTCATTTTCCGACGTCAGTACCGGAATTCGCTCGCCGAGGACCGGAGTAGTCGTCTTGTGGCCCTTCTTGAACATGCTGCAGCCGCTCGAGGCCATTGCCCCGACGAGCAGCAGTGCAAGACCAAGGTTTCTGGATTTGCTCATTCTTTTCCTACTGAGCCTGAGGTCCGAGTGCGGCGCTGGCGTCCACGCCGAGGCTTCCTGCGATCTGGATCGAACGGTCGCGGATGGATTGCGGAACTGTCTTGTC
>DASQYQ010000314.1:0-3053 GCA_035639115.1 Sphingomicrobium sp.
CACGCTGGTCCGAACAAAGGATGGCCGCGCTCTACCTTGCGCATCTCGACACCGTCAACCGCAGCGACGGCGCGCTTCAGAATTGCAGGGTCGACTAGCTGAATGCCGCTTCCGTCGGCACGAAAGCCCTTGTCGGCGACGATCAGCCATAGGGCGACCGCGTCGATTCCCAGGATCAGAGGCCACTCCTGCGTGACGACATGCAGCAGCGCTTCGACGCCATCCGTTTCGATTGCCGCCAGAACAGCCTCATGAATCGACGCGACCGCCCCCGAGTGGCCGCGTGCAAAGGCGATCAGGTCCTGGTTGGCTTCCTGCGCCTCGCCGAGCCGCTCGCGCAGGCGCGCCACCGCGCGCTCTTCGAATGGGATCACCGTCGCCATCGCCTCAGAAGATACCCCCGTACCGGTTAATTTCCTACAACGCGGCGCCGGCCATGACTGGCCCCCCAAAACAAAGGCGGCGGTGCCTTTCGACACCGCCGCCCGAACGCTTCAAGAACTAGAACTAAGTCTTAGTTCAGGTGGTTCGACACGTTGTTGAACGTCGTGTTCAGCTTGTTGCCGATGCCCTGCATCGCGCCAATCGCCGCAACGGCGATGAGAGCGGCGATGAGACCGTATTCAATAGCGGTCGCACCCTTGTTGTTCTTGATCAGCTTCAGAAACTTGCTCATGGTCTGCTCCTTGGTTCCAAGTACGGAGACGTTTCCGCCCCGCCACCTGCGACGTCCAAATCCGCAGGTTGTGTTGGAACCTACCCTTCGACCCTTGAGAAATTCTTACTTCCGAGGGTTTCCGAAAGGTTAAGGCTGAAGAACCAAGTATTTGATGTCAGGCAATTTTCTGCCCGGTGGACTGCCAATCCTTTAAGAAACTTGCGATTCCATTGTCCGTCAGCGGGTGCTTGAATAGCTGCCAGATGATCTTCGGTGGAGCGGTCATCACGTCCGCGCCCATCTTCGCGGATTCGACGACGTGCATTGGATGGCGAATGCTCGCCGCGAGGATCTGGGTCGGAAAATCGTAATTGTCGTAGATCAACCGTATGTCGGCGATCAGCTGCATTCCGTCGTACCCGATATCGTCCAGCCTGCCCACAAAGGGCGAAATGAAGGTTGCGCCGGCCTTGGCGGCGAGGAGTGCCTGGGCGGGCGAGAAGCACAAGGTCACGTTGACCATCGTTCCATCGCCGCTCAACGACTTGCAGGCCTTCAGCCCCGCGGGCGTCAGCGGCACCTTGATCGCGATATTGTCGGCGATCTTTCGAAGCACCTCTGCCTCACGCATCATCCCGTCGAAATCGAGCGCAACGACCTCCGCCGACACGGGCCCGCTCACTACCGACGTGATCTCCTTGACGACCTCCTGGAAATCGCGGCCGGATTTCTGAACGAGCGAGGGATTGGTGGTCACGCCGTCGAGCAGGCCCGTATCGGCAAGCTCGCGGATCTCGGCGATTTCGGCAGTGTCGGCGAAGAATTTCATGGCAGTTTGCGCGTGTCCCGGCTTTGGTGGATGGGGCGGCCATAGCGGGTGGCGCCCCGCGCGTCATCCGATTCGGGAGCGATCATGAGCGAGCATGTACGGGTCGAAAGACAAGGGTCCGTCCTCTCGGTTACGCTTGCGCGGCCCGAGCGGCGTAACGCCATCACGGTCGCGATGTACGCGGCGCTCGCGGATGCGGTGGAGCAAGCGACCGCCGACCCAAACATTCGGGTGGTCACGTTGCGCGGCGACGGCCAAGACTTCGCCGCCGGTAACGACCTGGCGGACTTCCTCGAGGTTCGGCCTGGCAGCGACGAAGAAATCGCGGTGTGGCGCTTCCTTCGCGCGCTCGCCGGGTGCGAGACTCCGCTTGTCGCGGCGGTACATGGCAATTGCGTCGGCATCGGAACGACGATGTTGCTTCACTGCGACCTCGTCATCGCGGAGGAAGGAACGCGCTTTTCCCTGCCCTTCGTCGACCTCGGTCTAGTGCCCGAAGCGGCGAGTTCCCTCCTCCTGCCGCGTATCGCTGGCCGACGCGCCGCCGCGCGCCATCTACTTCTGGCCGAGCCGTTGGGAGTCGATGAGGCGGTGGCCATTGGGCTGGTCAGCCACCGGACGGCCCCAGGGGCGCTCGATGATCGGCTCACCGAAGTGGTTCGCCAGCTAGTGGCTAAGCCGCCGCAAGCGCTGAAAGAGACGCAGCGCCTGCTTCGTCACGGCACCCGCGACGAAGTCATGGAACGGATGAAGCTTGAAAGCGCTGCTTTTGCCGAGCGCCTCAAATCACCCGAAGTGAAGGAGGCGATCACGGCATTCTTCGAAAGGCGAAGAGGCTAACTCCGTAGCTGGGCCGCCTTGTTACAGGCTTACCGTGCAGCTGCTGACGGAAGGCCCACCTGTCATACCGCAGGTTGCGGTGCCGGTTCCGGTATCGGGAACGTAAACCTGCTTCGTGCGAGTGAGCGTGATGGTCGGCCCGGGGACCAAAAGGAAGTTCATGCTTCTGGTGTAGGTGATCTGAAGCGTCTTGTAGCCTGCGGCTGCCGACGGAATCGTCAGGCTGAAGCTGCCGCCAGCCGGCCGAAATAGCTTGGCGCTTTCACCATTCAGAATCGCTGTGTCGGTTGGGTTGTCACAGCCGCTAGTTGCGTTTGCGTCCGGAACGCACAGCGTCGCGATCCGCGCCCCTTCGCCAAGGGCGTGCTGCATGCCCGCATTCGCTTCATAGAGCTGGCTGCACTCGAAGATGCCATAGATCATCGTCACGAGCACGGGTAGCGCGATCGCGAGCTCGATTACGGCCGCTCCGCCTTCGTTCTTGAGGAGGCGTCCGAGAAACATCATTGAGTCCTCAGTCTGGCTCGGCCGTGCAGGGTGTATGACCCATCGCTGTTAGATCCGGGCCATTTGCTCGACGCGAACATCGGCGTGAAGTTGTGGGTCACGTCCACCGAGAGGAATCGTGCCGTTCCCGATATGGTCGAGCAGGTCGTGTCGTAGGTCGACTGGCGAACGCCGTCGCATTCGAGCCAATAGTCAACGGTGACGTTGCTCGTCGTGACG
>DASQYQ010000315.1:0-2737 GCA_035639115.1 Sphingomicrobium sp.
TTCCGGAGCCTCCGAGCCTGCTGGTCGAGCAGCGCTTCCGCAGGTTCGGCCGATCGCCTCGAGCAGATCATCGAGCGCCTGGGGAGCAGAGGTCCCGTCCCACGATCCCAATTCGATGGTCTGGAACTGACGGAAACCCAACGGCGGCTTCGCCGAAGCTAGCGACACCGGCACCAGCCGACCTGAGTCCCGCCCTTCTGCAGCTTCGTCCTGGACCCAAGCGGATTCGATCGAATTGGGCGACCAGAGGACGACCACCGCCTCTGCATCCTTGAGAGCCTTGTCGATTTCCGCCGCGAAGCGGGAGCCGCCGTGCAGGTGCCGGTCCCACCACACCTCGTGCCCGGCGTCGGAGATGCACGCCGCCAGCTGCTTCGCAGCGTCGACATCGTCCCTGGCATAGCTGAGGAATATGCGCGCCAAGCACTCACCCCCGAAACCGCCGCTCTTGTGCTCTCAAGTACGTTAAGCTGCAAGCCGCGGAACGTAGGTAAATGATTCTATACTTTAGCTAATATCAGCACCGTCGACTCCACGCTGTATTAGATATATAATACACAATCGAAGGAGTCAGACGATGCTTGAGAACCCCATTGCGAAGCGAACCGCCATAGCCGCCGCGATTGGTGCCGTGATCGCCATCCCGCTGCCCTTCATCGGGCCGATCCTGGGTGCGATTGTGGGCGGCGGGATCGGCTATTTCACTGCCGCTCAAAGGTAATCCGCGAACTCCCGGAGGAGGCGCCGGTACAGGTCGCGCTTGAACGGCACGATCAGCTCCGGCAGCTGCTGCGGGTCGATCCACTTCCACTCGCGGAATTCCGGATGCTTCGTCGCGATGTTGATGTCGCTGTCGCGGCCGAGGAAGCGGGCCAGGTACCAGTCCTGGTCTTGGCCGATATATTTGCCCTTCCACAGCTTGCCGCGAAGTTCGTCCGGCAAATCGTACTTCAATCGCTCGGGACAATCGGCGATCCGTTCAACGAGATAGGGCGGAATTCCCGTCTCTTCCTCTAGTTCGCGGAGTGCGGTCGCCCATTCGTCGTCATCGTCATCGTCGATCCCGCCCTGCGGCATCTGCCACGCCTCATCCGTATTATCGATGCGCGCGCCGACGAAGACCTCGCCGTCGCAATTGAGGAGCATCACGCCGACTCCGCGGCGATAGCGGTCACTGTTGGTCATCGCCGTCACCTAGTCTTCGGCGCTCGCAATGACGAGAGAGGGGGACTAATAAGCGCTTATGGCCACAGCCTCGCACCGCGTCACCGAAACCGAAGCCGCTTCCCATCCGCCGCAGGAAGCCGTCGTCGTCCGCTTCGCAGGGGACAGCGGCGATGGCATGCAGCTGACCGGCGGTCAGTTCACGCTCTCGACCGCACTCGCAGGCAACGACCTCGCGACCTTCCCCGATTTCCCGGCGGAGATCCGCGCCCCGCAGGGCACGACCTTCGGCGTCTCGGCATTCCAGATCAACTTCGGCAGCTGCGCGATCGACACCGCCGGCGACCAGCCCGACGTCCTCATCGCCATGAACCCGGCCGCGCTGAAGACCAACGCCAAGGAAGTGCGCGACGGCGGCCTACTCATCGTCGACGAGGGCGAGTTCACGGCGCGCAACCTCGCCAAGGCAGGTTACGACCAGAGCCCGCTCGAGGATGGCAGTCTCAGCCGCTGGCAGGTCGTTCACTTCAACATCTCGCAGCTGACGCTCGACGCCGTGAAGCCCTTTGGTCTCGGCAACAAGGAAGCGCTCCGCTGCAAGAACATGTGGACGCTGGGCCTCGCGCTCTGGATGTTCGACCGCGACCGTCAGCCGATCGTCGACTGGCTAAAGACGAAGTTCGCCAAGGCGCCCGAGCTAGCGGAGGCAAATATCGCGGCCCTGAACGCCGGCCACGCTTACGGCGAGACCGCCGAGATGGGGGCGCCCTTCAAGCAGCACCATCTGGCGCCTGCACCCGCCGAGCCTGGCCTTTACCGCACGGTAACCGGCGCGGAATCGCTCGCGCTCGGTCTCGTGGCTGGTTGCCAGCTCGCCGGCCTGAAGATGTTCTTCGGCTCCTATCCGATCACCCCGGCGAGCCCGCTGCTCCATCACCTTGCGCGCCTCAAGGAGTTCGGGATCACGACCTTCCAGGCGGAGGACGAGATCGCCGCGGCCTGCGCTGCCCTTGGCGCCAGCTATGCGGGACAGCTCGGCATCACCTCCTCGTCGGGGCCAGGAATTGCGCTCAAGATGGAGGCGATCGGCCTTGCCGTGATGACCGAGCTGCCCCTGGTCATCGTTAACTCACAGCGCGGCGGGCCTTCGACCGGCCTTCCGACCAAGACGGAGCAGTCGGACCTCTACCAGGCGGTCTACGGCCGTAATGCTGATTCGCCCGTGCCGGTCATCGCCGCGCGCTCGCCGGCAGACGCATTCGAGTGCGCGATCGAGGCGTGCCGCATCGCCACCCGCTACATGACCCCGGTCATACTCCTCACTGACGGCTACATCGCCAATGCCGCCGAGCCTTGGCGAGTGCCCGACATGAGCAAATATGCGCCGTTCCCGGTGAAGTTCTTCGAAACTCCGCCAGCGGAAGGCGAGGGGGTAATGCCCTATTCGCGCAATGACGATCTCGCCCGTCCTTGGATCAAGCCGGGGACGCCTGGCCTTGAGCATCGCATCGGCGGCATCGAGAAGGCGCCGGGGACCGGAAACATCGATTACCGCCCCGAAGTCCACCAGGAG
>DASQYQ010000316.1:0-8765 GCA_035639115.1 Sphingomicrobium sp.
GGAGAAGTGGCTCCCCGTCGCGCAATATATAGGCGGGGTCGAGCATGCGATCCTCCACCTGCTTTATGCCCGCTTCTGGACCCGGGCGCTTCGGCGCCTCGGCCGGATCGGCATCGACGAGCCCTTCAATGGGCTGTTCACTCAGGGGATGGTCACCCACGGGACCTATCGTGCGGGCGACGGCAGCTGGCTCAGCCCCGGCGAGGTCCGCCGCAACGGCGACGATTGGACCAGGATCGCCGACGGCTCTCCGGTGACCGCCGGCCGAGTCGAGAAAATGTCCAAGTCGAAGCGGAACACCGTGGATCCGGAGCCGATCCTCGCCAAATATGGCGCTGACGCCGTACGCTGGTTCATGCTTTCCGACAGCCCTCCGGAGCGCGATCTCGAATGGTCGGAAGCGCACATCGAGGGCGCGTCCCGTTTTGTCCAACGGGTGTGGAAGCTGGCGAACAGCGCCACGGCCGGTGACGGCGACGACGACCAACTCAAACGCAAGCTCCATCGCACGATCGCCGGGGTCGGCGAAGCAATCGACGCTCTTCAGTTCAACAAGGCGGTTGCGCAGCTGTACGAGCTCACAACCACGATCGAAAAGGCAAAGCCGTCGGCAACACGCGCCGAGGCGGTCCGCTCGCTCCTGCTGCTGATCGCGCCGATGGCGCCGCACCTCGCGGAGGAAGCCTGGGCGCTCTTCGGCGAGCAGGGAATGATCGCCGACGCGTCCTGGCCGACCTTCGATCCAGCGCTTCTCGTCGACGACCAGGTGACGCTAGCGATCCAGGTCAATGGGAAGCTCCGCGACACGGTAAGCGCGCCGAGGGGATTGGACCGCGCCGCAGCGGAGGCGCTGGCGCTCGCTTCCTCAAACGTGCAGCGACAGCTCGATGGCGCCAGCCCGCGCAAGGTGATTGTCGTTCCCGACCGGCTGGTGAATATCGTCGCATGATGCGGCGCTTCGTCCTTGCCGGCCTTCTGCTGATGTTTTCGGCCTGCGGGCTCCACTCGCTTTACGGAGGCGGTGCCGACAGCCCGGTGTCGGGCCTTCTTCGCTCCGTCGAGGTCGGGCCCATTGCGGGGCAGCAGGGATGGCTCGTACGAACGAAACTGGTCGATCGTCTTGGTGAGACAGGAAAGGCGGAGGCGCGCTACCGGCTGGATGTCACGCTTGACGACAATATCACATCATACGGCCTTCGCGCCGACCGCGCGGCAACGCAGGAGCGGCGGACGTTGCGCGCGCGCTATCAGCTCGTCGATATGAGCGACAACATGGTCGTTCTGGATGAGACAGCCGGATCCGACGCTAGCGTCGACGTCGTCAGCAGCGAATATGCGACCGTCGCCGCGGAGCAGACCGCACTGGAGAACTTGTCGGGAATCGTTGCCGACCAAATCGTCGCTCGGCTCGCCATATACGCTGCTCGGACCACCCATCGGAAGTGAAAGCCAGCAAGTCGTCAATCGGCCGCTCGGTCGACCAGCCGCGAGCCAAGGTCCGCTTCTATCTCTTTCTCGGGCAGGACGAAGGACAGTCGCGTGCTCTCGCAGCGCGACTACTCGAGGCGTTGGGCGCCCAGAAATCAATCGTCCCTGCGGCTACGATAAAGTCGAATCCCGCGGCATTGGCGGATGAAGCGGCGGCGCTGAGCTTGTTCGGCGACAAGCGGCTGATCTGGATCGAGCCGGCCGGCAACGAGATTCTCGAAGGGGTTGGCGCGCTACTCGAAGCCGAAGCGGTCGAGAGCCCAGTGGTCGCTATCGCCGGCGCGCTTCCAAAATCGTCGGCGCTGGTCAAACTCGCCGAAGCCTCTCCACTCGCACTCGCCTTCACCGCCTACGTCCCGGAGGGTGACGATGCAGTGCGAATGGTCGCGGACCTGGGCAGGCGTGTCGGACTTAAGATCAGCCCGCCGGTGGCTGCCCGGATCGCCGATTCGTGCGGCAACGACCAAGCGATCGCAGCGAAGGAACTCGAAAAGCTCGCACTGTTCGTCGACGCTTCTCCTCACTCGCCGAAGGAGCTTGGCCACGAGGCGGTTGATGCGGTCGGGGCCGAAACTCGAGATGCCGACTTCCTCCACTTGGCCGATTTCGCCCTATCAGGACAGATCGAGGCTTTGGCAGAAGCGATCGCCCGCCTCCCGTCGGGCGGCTCGGAAGCAATTCCGGCGATTCGATCGCTGCAACGACGCCTCCTCTTCCTCGCTTCGGCGCGCGCCCGAGTCGAGCGCGGAGAGCGGATCGACGGCGTCATGGCGTCGCTCGGAAGGGCCGTCTTCTGGAAGGACAAGGACCGCGTTGCAGCGATGTTGGAGCGCTGGACGGCGGGCGATCTCGCCACGATCGCCGAGCGCGCCGGCTCGCTCGAGCGTAATTTGATGTTCGGAGAGTCACCACCTCGTGAAGCGCTTGGCGAAGAGCTTCTTGCAATCGCCCGGAAGGCCAAGAGCGTCCGCTAGATCGGCTCGCCGCTCAGCCGCTGGCAAATCATGTCGAGCTGATCGAGGCTCGAATAATGGAGGGTCACCGAGCCGCCCTGGCCCTTGTGCGTGACCTGCGCCCTCAGCCCGAGGATATCGCCGAGCTGCCGCTCGAGCGCTTGAAGATCGGCGTCGACCGCATTTGCTGCGCTCGGCGTTGCGGGCCGGCTGGCGGGGCTCCCGGGCTTGCCCTTTTCACGGCGGGCTTGCTGCTCGACCTGGCGGACCGAAAGGCCCTTGCGGATGATGTCGCGGGTGAGGCCCTCCGGGTCCTGAGACGTCGCTACTGCACGGGCATGGCCCATGCTGATATCGCCTTTCAATAGCGATTGCCTTACGAAGTCAGGAAGATCGAGCAATCTCAACATGTTGGCAACATGGCTGCGCGACTTGTGGACGATCTTCGAGACACCGTCCTGCGTATGGCCATGCTGCTTGATGAGCTGACGATAGCCTTCCGCTTCTTCGAGCGGGTTCAGATCCTCGCGCTGGATATTCTCGATCAAGGCGAGCTCAGCGATCGTCGATTCGTCAATGTCGCGAACTATGGCCGGAATGGCGTGAAGGTGAGCCCGCTGCGCGGCTCGCCAGCGGCGCTCGCCGGCGATGATCATATAATCCGAGCCGTCGCTGCGTAGCAGGATCGGCTGAAGGACGCCGCGCTCCCGGATGGATTGGGTCAGTTCTTCCAGGGCGGCTTCGTCGAACTGGATCCGCGGCTGGTTGGGATTGCGCCGGATCCTCGAGTTTTCGATCTCACGGACGCCGCCCCCACCCTCAGGATGACCTTCCTGGACCGGCGCGCGCGCCGCTTCGCCGAGAAGCGCCTGAAGGCCCATTCCAAGGCCCTTTGCCGGCCGCTCGCCGCTCATGCAGCCTCCGCCAATTGCGGCAGCCGGCCGATGAGCTCGCGTGCAAGGCGCACATAAGCCTCAGAGCCTGCGCACTTGAGATCGTAGATCAATGCTGGAAGGCCATGGCTCGGCGCCTCGGAGAGACGGACGTTGCGAGGCACCACCGTGTCGAACACAGCGTCAGCGAGGCAAGCGCGAACATCCTCGGCAACGAGCTGGGAGAGATTGTTACGGCGGTCAAACATTGTCAGCGCCACGCCCAAGATCGACAGCTTCGGATTGAAGGCGGCGCGAATTCTCTCGACCGTTTGGAGAAGCTGGCTCAATCCCTCGAGGGCAAAGAACTCGCATTGAAGCGGCACAAGAAGGTACCGCGCGCTGGCGAGCGCATTGACGGTCAGCAGGCCGAGCGACGGCGGGCAGTCGATGAGGCAGATGTCCCAACGTCCGGGAGGGGGCACTGCCAGCGCCTTGTCGAGGCGGTGCGCCCGATCGGGGAGCGATACCATCTCGACCTCGGCACCCGACAGGTCGACGGTCGCAGCCAGGACGTCGAGGCGAGGCACGCGCGTTGCAATTGCCGCCTCCGTCGCCGAAGCTCGGCCAATGAGCACATCGTAGCTCGACAGCCGTCGCTGCGATGCCGCAATCCCGAGCCCAGTCGACGCATTACCCTGTGGATCGAGATCGACGAGCAGCACCCGCCAACCGATGGCTGCCAGCGCAGTCGCTAGATTTATACAGGTGGTAGTCTTGCCAACCCCGCCCTTCTGGTTGGCTACCGCAATGCGGATCATTTCCTTGCCCTCACCTCTGTACCAACGACGATGAAGGATTCATCATCGGTGACACTCGGCTCCACACGGAAGCTACCTTGCCACGCCTTGAGCGCTTCGGCCAGTTCCTGCTCGGCATTGCGTCCCTTCGGAAGCGCCCAAACGGTATTTCTTGTGGACAGATGTGCGGATATCTCGAGCAAGCGCGGCAGCGCAGCGACCGCGCGCGCCGTAACCACATCGAACTTTCCCTGAACGCGTTCGGCCTTTTCCGAGCGCACAGATGCCCGCAGATTGAGCGCGTCGACGCATCTGTGGAGAAAATCGGCCCGAAGCCGCCGCGGCTCGACCAACGTCACTGGTCCTTCAGCGATGCAACTGACGACGATTCCAGGGAGGCCCGCGCCCGATCCGATGTCGATCCACGAGCAGGCGCGGTGCGGCTCGTAACGAAGAAGTTGCGCCGAATCGGCTATGTGGCGGCTCCAGACCTGCTCGAGCGTCGAAGCGGCGATTAGGTTCTGCCGCTTGCTCTCCGCGCGCAGGAGACCGACATAGGCCTCGAGCTTCTCGATTGTTTCACGTGAAACAGGACGACGAGTCGCCTGTTCCAAAAGCTCGATCATGCAGCAGCCCGGCGATTTGCGGCGACGTAAAGCGCGGACAAAGCGGCGGGGGTGATACCCGGCACTCGTGATGCCTGGTCGAGAGTCTCGGGTCGCGCAGCGACGAGACGCTCTATCATCTCGTTCGAAAGCCCGGGGACCGCGGAATAATCGAAATCCGCCGAGATCCAGACCCGCGAGTCGCGTTGGACGACTTCCCATTCGCGCTGCTGCCGCTCGACATAAGGGCGGTAGAGCGCGTCGGCGCGCCCCTCCTCGGTTGTCGCCCAGACGGCCGTCGAGCGTCTCGCCAAATGCTCCTGAATGTGACAGCGCCGGCGCGTGGAAACGCATTCCGCGGCGAGCGCCGCTTCGCCCAAGCGAGTCGTCGCGTTGTCGGCGCGAAGCTGCAGTCGATATTCGGCGCGCGCCGTCATCATGCGATATGGCTCGCTGACGCCCTGAAGCGTGAGATCGTCGATCATCACGCCGATGTAGGAGGTGCGGCGATCGAACCGCACTTCATTCAATTCCAATGCGCGCGCTGCTGCGTTGAGGCCCGCTACAAGCCCTTGGGCTGCCGCTTCCTCATATCCCGTCGTCCCGTTGATCTGGCCGGCCAGGAACAAGCCGCGCAAGTCACGCACTTCGAGGTTCTGGTTCAAGCGACGCGGATCAACATATTCATATTCGACCGCGTAACCTGGCCGAACGATGTGGGCCCTCTCAAGCCCGTCGATGCTGTGGACGAATTCACGCTGTACGTCTTCCGGCAGCGAAGTCGAAATGCCGTTCGGATAGACGAGCGCGTCGTCGAGACCTTCGGGCTCGAGGAAGAGCTGATGCGAGTCCCGATCGAAGAAACGCCTGACCTTGTCTTCGATAGACGGACAATATCGCGGTCCCCTTCCCTCGATAGCGCCGGCGAAGAGTGGCGATCGCTCGAAATTCTCCGATATTATTTCATGCGTACGCACATTCGTCCGGGCGATCGCGCAGCGAAGCTGTGCCGGCCGAATATCGTCATTGAGCGCAGACATGGACCAAGGGTCCGCGTCGCTGGGTTGGTCCTCCAACCTCGACCAGTCTATGGTTCGCCCGTCCAGCCGCGGCGGAGTCCCAGTCTTGAGGCGTCCCTGTCCGAGCCCGACTTCGCGAATCTGTCGCGCGAGCCCGACCGACGCGCGCCCGCCGCGACGGCCGCCATCGACGACCTTCTCACCGATGAACATCCGGGCGTCGAGAAAGGTACCGGTCGCAACCACGACGGCGCGACCAGGCAAGATCCCAGCGGTCGTTTCCAACCCGCAGACACGGCCGTCGCGGATAGCGACCGCCGTCGCTTCGGCCACCAGCGTCTCCACGCCGCTCTCCGCCAACAGTCTTGCAACGGCCGAGCGATACAAATTGCGGTCGGCCTGGACTCGCGGCCCCCAAACCGCCGGGCCCTTGCTCCGGTTGAGCATCCTCCGGTGGATTGCTGCACGATCTGCAGAGCGGGCCATCAGCCCGTCGAAGACGTCGAGCTCGCGAACGAGGTGGCCCTTCCCCACCCCGCCGATCGACGGGTTGCACGACATCTGGCCCGCGTCCTCAGGCCGGAAGGTGAGCAGGCCCACGCGCGCGCCTCGGCGGGCCGCAGCGGCTGCAGCCTCGCAGCCGGCATGGCCGGCGCCGATCACCAGAACATCGTGCATGGCGGGTCTTTAGCTCAGCAATGTTTCACGTGGAACAGTGCCGGACTATTTGCCGAGGCAAAAGCGGGAGAACAGCGAATCGAGCACATCCTCGACGCCCGCCCGTCCCGTCAGCCGATCAAATGCCGAGCGGGCCAAGCGAAGATTTTCAGCGAGCACTGCAATGTCGAGCGAATCGGCGGCGTCAGTCACTGCCGCGGCAGCCTCCTCGACGCTCCGGGCCTGTCGGCGATTGAGAGCGATAGCTCCTTCTGCCGGCAGTAATCGGCGGGCCATGCTTTCGATCGATGCCAGCAGCTCCGCGATACCTTCGCCGGTGACCGACGACACCGCAATCGAATCGCGCGGCGGGTGGCATCCGGAAGGGAGATCCGCCTTGGCGTGCACTTGAATCAATCCGGCCTGCTTCGGGGCGCGTTCGGAGGAGCCCAGCCAGACAAGCACGTCTCCCGCTTCGATGAGCTTCGACGCGCGCTCCACGCCGATCGCCTCCACGCGGTCAGTCGACTCCCGCAACCCTGCTGTATCCGTCAGCAGAATCGGGAGCCCGCCAAGCGATAGGGGCACGTCGATATGGTCGCGGGTCGTGCCTGGAACTTCCGTCACTATTGCTCGGTTGGTTCCTGTTATCGCATTGAGAAGGCTAGACTTTCCAGCGTTTGGAGGACCCGCGATAACAACTCTAATGCCATCTTTCAGCCGCTCTGCGCGCGGCCTCGAAAGCCAGGAGTGGAGCTCATCGGCCAAGAGCCGGCAAGAATTCTGGAGCGCCGGATCGATTGGCTCATCATCTTCGTCATAATCGATCGCCCGTTCCGCTCGAGCTGACAGCGCTAGAAGCTGCTGCTGCCAGTCGGCGACCTGCTTGCTCAACCCGCCTTCGGCGAGCGCGAGCGCGGCCTTGCGCTGCGACTGTGTCTCAGCTTCGATGAGATCGGCGAGGCCCTCGGCCTCGGTGAGGTCGATCCGCCCGTTCTCGAAGGCCCTGCGCGTGAACTCGCCTGGGTGAGCAGTTCGCAATCCTTCAATTGACGCCAAGACGCCAACCAGGGCATCGACGATTGCCCGACCGCCATGGCATTGCAATTCAACGATATTCTCTCCCGTGGAGCTCGCTGGGCCGTCAAACCGAAGAACGAGCGCCTCGTCGAGGATCTCACCGGACGCGGGATCGCGAAGCGATCGAACGGCAGCAGTGCGGGCGTCGGGCAAAGACCCGGCAATGCGTTTCCCCGCCTCATGGGCACGAGGTCCGCTGATCCGGATCACCGACACCGCCGCTGGCGGGCGGCCACTCGAGAGCGCGAAGATGGTGTCCCGATCAGCCATGGCTCGTCGCTTAGGTGACGAACGGCGCGAGGTCGTGCCAACCTTCCCAGATCATCTTCACCGCAACGTAGAGGATCATTAGCAGGCCGGCCCAAGCCAGGACAGGCAAGCGCTGGATGAGCCGAGCAACGAAGCCGGCTGCAACGCCCATGAAGGTGACGGAGAGAGCGAGGCCCACGAACAACACCGAAGGATGCTCCCGTGCCGCAGCGGCAACCGCGAGAACATTGTCGAGGCTCATCGACAAGTCGGCGATCGTGATCTGGATCGCAGCCTGAAGAAAGGTCTTGCTGGCGGGCGGGCCCTCCACCTGTGCAGTGGTAGGGTCGTCGGCGACCACCTCCTTCGCAGGTCTCAGCTCGCGATACATATTATAAGCGACCCATAGCAGCAGCAGGCCGCCGCCGAGGAGCAGCCCTGTGACCTTCAGCAGTTGGGTCGCAATCAGTGCGAACGTGATCAGGAAGAAGACGGCAATACCGACGCCGAGCGCAATCACCCTCCGGCGCTCGCGCGCCGGAAGCCCCGACGTGAGCGTGCCGATAATGACCACATTGTCGCCCGCCATCGTCAGATCGATCAGAATGACCTGGACGAGAACTGCAAACCCAACGGGAGTTAAAATCTCCGCGAAGTTGAACATCCCGTCGGGCATTGCCGCAGTCTAGCTGGCTACTGATTCATCGAAGCGAAGAAATCCTCGTTCGACTTGGCGTCCTTCATCTTGTCGAGAAGGAACTGCATGGCATCGACGGTGCCCATCTGCATGAGGATCCGGCGAAGAACCCACATCTTCGTGAGCGTTGCCTGCTGGACCAGCAGCTCCTCCTTGCGGGTGCCGGACTTACCGACGTCGAGGGCAGGGAAGATGCGCTTGTCGGCGACCTTTCGGTCGAGGACGATTTCGCTGTTGCCGGTGCCCTTGAACTCCTCGAAGATGACCTCGTCCATCCGCGATCCGGTGTCGATCAGGGCGGTGGCGAGGATGGTCAGCGAGCCGCCCTCCTCCGCCTTGCGGGCC
>DASQYQ010000317.1:0-12652 GCA_035639115.1 Sphingomicrobium sp.
CGGTGCGCTCGCCGAGCACGCTGTAGAGTCGGAGCCCGATGAACAAGGCAACCAGCGCGAGGATGACAATGACCGTCAACTTAGAGAATCCTATTCTTCTTGGCTCTCAACATAGTGCGCGACGCGTAAATATTCCAACACCGGCAACGCACGAAGGCGGCATTGCGCCCCATAAACGCGGCTGCTAGGCGCAAGCTCCTAATGCGCCGCCTTCCGGAGCGGCTCCCAAACACGACGCAACAGCTTGCAAGGACAGCATTAAATGGCGGACCAGGAACCGGCCTCGAGTGGGAACGGCTCGGGCGAGAACACGAACGAACCGCAGGTCTCGATTCTCGCTCAATATATCAAGGATCTCTCGGTCGAAAATCCGAGCTCGCCGCAGGTTTTCTCGTGGCAGGTGCAGCCCAGCCTCGACGTGCAGTTCAATATTGCCGTCAATGGGGCCGCAGAGAACATTCACGAGGTCATTCTGAAGATCGACGTCACGGCCCGCTCCGAGAACGGCGTCCATTTCGTCGTCGACCTCAGCTACGCCGGCCTGTTCGGACTTCGGAACCTGCCGGAAGAGGCGCTTCAGCCATTCCTTCTGATTGAGGCGCCGCGGCTGCTCTTCCCGTTTGCGCGCCAGATCATCGCCGAAGCTGTCTCGAGCACCGGCTTCCCGCCGCTCCTGCTCGACCCGATCGACTTCGCCGGACCGTATATGGCGCAGCTCCAGCAGCAGCAGGGCTCTCCGGGCGAGGCGCAGCCGCCGGCAGGTGGCGACGGCACGGGACAAGCCTGATCCCCCGCCTTCCGACGGGATAAGCAGATGAATTTGACGCGCGCACTCGGATCGGTTGGCGGCCTCACCCTTGCCAGCCGGGTTCTCGGGCTCGCCCGCGACATGCTGTTCGCCCAGTTCGTCGGCGCCAATTTCGCGTCGGACGCCTTCGCGGTGGCATGGCGGATGCCAAACATGTTCCGGGCTTTGTTCGCCGAAGGGGCATTCTCGGCGGCGTTCATCCCGATGTTCAACCGCAAGGTCGCAGACCCGGAGGGTCCTGGGCTGGAGGCAGGTATCGCGTTCGCCGACGATGCCCTTTCGGTGTTGCTGCCGTCGCTTCTGCTGATGACGGTCCTCCTCGAGCTGTTCGCCTGGCCGGCGACTTATCTCATCTCGCTCGGTTTCCACGGCGCGTCGCACGACCAGTTCGCCTTCGCGGTAATGCTGACGCGATTCACCTTCCCTTACCTGATGTTGATCTCGCTCGCGTCGTTGCTGGGCGGAATCCTAAATTCGCTCCACAAGTTCTGGGTCGCGGCCGCGGCGCCGATCCTGCTCAACATCGCGCAGATCGTCGCGCTTCTCTTTTTCCACACGCACGAGCCGCTGAGCACCGCGAGATACCAGGCGATTTCCGTCACGATCGGCGGTGTGCTTCAGCTGGCGTGGCTCCTGCAGGCCTGCTGGGCAAGCCACGTCCGGCTCAAAGTGAGATGGCCAACGATCAATGAGGACGTGAAGCGGCTGTTGAAGCTGATCGCGCCCGCGGCTGCGGGTGCCGGCGCAGTGCAGTTCAACCTCCTGGTCTCAACCGCCCTCGCAACAGGCCTGCTTCCGCACGGTTCGGTGTCGTACATCTATTATGCCGACCGGCTCAACCAGCTGCCCTTGGGACTGATTGGCATCGGCCTCGGAACGGTCCTGCTTCCAACGATCTCGCACCAGTTGGGACGCGGAGCTGACGCGGAGGCGATGACCACGCAGAACCGGGGTCTTGAGCTCGCGCTATTCTTCACGCTTCCCGCGACCGTTGCGCTCGTGATCTGCGGCGTGCCGATCATTACCGGCCTCTTCCAGCACGGACAGTTCGACGCAAGCGACGCACTCAAGACCGGCCAGGCGCTCGCCGCCTTCTCGATCGGCCTGCCCTCCTACATCCTAGTGAAGGTCCTGACGCCGGGCTATTACGCTCGGTCCGATACCAAGACGCCGATGCGCTATGCGATGATCTCCATCGCCATCAATCTCGGCCTCAACCTCGCTCTTATCCTTCCGCTGAAACATGTCGGACCGCCGCTGGCCACCGCGCTGGCCTCGACCGTGAACGTTTGGATGCTGTACCATACGCTGAAGAAGCGTGGGCATTTCGAGAGCGACGCGCGCCTTCGTCGCAAGGTGCCTCGCCTCGCGATCGCCGCCATCCTGATGGGGGTCGCGCTCTACTTCGTCACTCCGCTGATATCCCCCTATCTCACCGGGTCGCTCTTTCGGCGGGTCGGTGGGCTTATCGCACTGGTCGCCTCGGGTTTCGCGGTCTACGCGGTCGCTTGCCTCGTCACCGGCGCATTCGTGCTTGACGACGTGAAGCTGCTGACCAAACGGGCGCGGGAAGCATGACGAAGCAAGCCAACACGCGCGTCGTTTCCGGAATCCAGCCCACCGGGAACCTCCACCTCGGCAATTTGCTCGGCGCAATCCTGCGCTGGGTCCGGATGCAGGATGAGACCGAGTGCCTCTTCTTCCTTGCGGACCTCCACGCGCTCACCGTCGACATCGATCCTGCAGATCTTCAGTCGAATGTCCGCGAAATGGCTGCGGCGCTGATCGCAAGCGGGATCGACCCGGCGAAGTCGCTCCTCTTCCGTCAGAGCGCCGTCCCTGCGCACGCCGAACTGTGCTGGATCCTCAACGGAACCGCACGCATGGGCTGGCTCAACCGCATGACCCAGTGGAAGGACAAGGCCGGCAAGAACCGCGAGGGCGCCTCCGTCGCGCTGTTCGACTATCCGGTGCTGCAGGCTGCCGACATTCTTCTCTACCGCGCCACCCACGTACCAGTCGGCGAGGACCAGAAGCAGCATGTCGAGCTCACGCGCGACATTGCGCTGAAGTTCAACAACGACTTCGACGTTGAGCTGTTCGTGGTGCCAGAGCCATTCATCGGCGGCGGAACGACGGCGCGTATCATGTCGCTGCGCGACGGCATGGTGAAGATGTCGAAGTCCGATCCTTCCGAGATGAGCCGGATCCACCTGACCGACAGCGACGAACAGATTGCGCAGAAGATCAGGAAAGCGAAGACGGACCCCGAGCCCTTGCCCGATAATGTGGAGGCGCTCGACGGACGTCCTGAGGCCAAGAATCTTGTCGGGGTATACGCTGCCGTCACCGAAGAGAGCGTCGACCAAGTTCTAGCGCGTTTCGCCGGCCAGGGATTCGGCGCATTCAAACCGGCGCTTGCCGATGCACTCATCGCGCTCATCGCGCCGATCCGGCAGCGCCTCGACGAACTTCGCAACGATCCGGCGGAGCTGGACCGAATTCTTGCCGAGGGTGCCGCGCGCGCGAGCGAGATTGGCGCTCCGGTGCTTGCCGAGGCGAAAGCCGCTGTCGGACTCACCTGAGGACCGCGTGACCAAGGACAGCCCAGCCGCTCAAGGTCGGCCGCTCTCCCTTTCGAAGCGCCTCGCGCAGATCATCGCGGAGGAAGGGCCGGACCGCCTTTCCTTTTCGGAGCTCGCCACGCGCCTACATTCCCGCGCTTGGGGAGGACTGCTGTTCATCTTTGCAGCAATCAACGTCCTGCCTCTTCCGCCCGGCACGAGCTCCTTCTTCGCGCTTCCGCTGCTGATCGTTTCCGCCCAGCTCGTGTTCGGCCGAACGACGCCGTGGTTTCCCGCTCGGCTCGATCGCCGGGGCGTCACCAAGCAGGAATTGAAGAAGCTCGTCGACAAGATGCAGTGGCTCGAGATGCGCGTCGAGCGCCTGTTCAAGCCGCGCATCGCTGCCCTCACAGGTCCGACTGCGGCGAGGGTGATCGGACTGGTCTGCTTCCTGTTGGCGCTCGCGGCAGCAATCCCGATCCCGCTCTTCCACATGGCGCCGGCGGCGGCGATCCTGCTGTTCGGCGTCGCGCTCATCTATCGCGACGGGGCACTTGTGATCGCGGCAGTGCTCGCGACGATCGGGGCGATCGTTGTCGACGCTTTGATCATTGGCTCGGGCGTGGTCGCCCTCAGCTACGCCGCTTCCTGGTTCCGTCAGTAAAGCAACGGGCCCGCCGGATTACGCCGGCGGGCCCTACCTTCCCGGTGTTTTCGGGGCGACCGGAAAGGGCACCTCCCCGCTGGCTCCCGGGCACGCCGCCGCCGACGTGCCCAGAGGGTCAGCCCTCCAGCTGTCTTGTCAGAAGCCGGATGTCCGCATCGAGCTCAGCATCGCTTGCGCGCAACTTCTCGATCTGGCGCACTGCATGAATGACCGTCGTATGGTCCCGCCCGCCGAAACGGCGGCCGATGTCGGGTAGCGACTTCGGCGTGAGCTGCTTCGACAGATACATGGCAACCTGCCTTGGCCGAGCGACCTCGCGCGCACGGCGCGCCGACGTCATCTCCGCCTTACGGATACGATAATGTTCTGCGACCTGGGTTTGGATCTCGTCGATCGAAATGCGGCGCTGGTTGGCGCGCAGCACGTTCGCAAGCACTTCCTCGACGAAGGCGATATCGATGGTACGCCCGGTCATCATCGCATAGGCGCCAATACGGTTAAGCGCGCCTTCGAGCTCGCGGATCGATGAGGTCACGCGGCGGGCGAGGAAATCGATGACCGGGCGCGGCATCTCGACCCCCGGAAGCGCTTCCAGCTTGGCGCAGATGATGTTGAAGCGAAGCTCGTAATCGGCCGCGTTAATATCGGCGACGAGGCCCCACGACAGCCGGGAAAGAATGCGCGGAGCGATCCCGTCGAGGTCCTGCGGAGCCCGGTCCGAAGTGATCACAAGCCGTCGGCCGGCGGTGATGATCTCATTCATCGTGTGGAAGAATTCTTCCTGCGTCGAATCCTTTCCGGCGATGAACTGGACGTCGTCGATCAGCAGCAGGTCGGCATTCCGGAGCCGCTGCTTGAACCCGATCGTGTCGTTTTCCTTCAGCGCGCGAATGAACTCGACCATGAACTTCTCGGCCGACATCGAAACGACGCGAGCGCCGCGGTTGTGGGCGAGGAAGGCATGGCCGATGGCGTGAAGGAGGTGCGTCTTGCCGCGGCCCGTGCCGCCATGGACGAAGAGCGGGTTGAACCCGACCGTCGGCGACGTGGCCAACGTTCGGGCAGCCGTGGCGGCGACCTCGTTGGCCTTGCCGACGACGAAGGTTTCGAACCGATAACGCGGATCGAAATTGGGTGCATTCGGGTCGCGCTCCGCCGGCGGAGGCGATTCGTCGAGGATGAGCAGCGGTGCGGGACGCGGTGCGTCGGCGGCTGCGATCACGCGAACTTCACGGACGATCGGCAGTACCGTTTTCCAGGCGAGCGCGAGTCGTTCGCCGAAATGCGAACGCACCCAATCCGCCATAAACTGGCTCGGCATGACGAGGTCGAGCACTCCGCCGTCGGGCTCGAACGCACCCAGTTCGGCCGGTTTCAGCCAGCCGTCGAACGTGCGTGCCCCCAGATCGCGGCGAAGGCCGTTGCGGATCGACTCCCAGGCGGCTTCGAGCGGCGCTGAAACCGGTCCACCGGCCAGCTCAACAGATGAATTCGCCCCTCCCGCCTGCACTGCTCCGCGCCTCCCTCTTCCAGCCCCCATTTCAAAGACAAAAGGATCCCGTTGCGCGTGACGCGAGTCGCGCGCGTTAGTGTTCTTTTCTCTCTTGCCCCCGGCGCGGATTCGCGCCCGGAAAGGCCTTTGTGAGATTGTCCGGGGCTGCTTGCAAGTGCCGTTTTTTCACGGAAGTGAAATAAAAAGTCTTGACATAGGAAACAGGCCGAAACTGGTCTGAAACGGCCAAAAACCGCCAGTTTCTGGGTTAGGGCAGCGTTAACGAATCTCGCGAATCGCCGGAATTGCTGCATTTTTTTGACCGTTATGAAACAACAAAGGCCGCCAGTTTCCCGACGGCCTTTAACATGGTTGTTTCAAAGTGGTTTTCAGCCGAGCGAGGCGACCCTCTTAGATAGCCGGGAAATCTTCCGGGCGGCCGTGTTCTTGTGGATAACGCCGCGGGAGACGCCGCGAGCCATCTCAGGCTGGACCTTCTTGAGCGCTTCGGCGGCTTCGGCCTTCTTGCCCGAGGCCAGCGCCGATTCGACCTGCTTGATGAACGTCCGAATGCGGCTGATTCGCGAATGGTTGATCTCAGCCCGGTTCGCGTTGCGGCGGATGCGCTTCTTGGCCTGCGGCGTGTTCGCCATTTTATTCCTCTAGCTCAATGAAAAACGGCGCGGCCCCGAGGCTCGCACCGAAGTGGCGGCTCCCCTACCCTCAAGAGGCCCGAAGGTCAACGCTGGCAGGAGGGGCAATAGAAGGTCGAGCGGCCGCCCTGCACGATCCGTCGGACCTTGCCGCCGCAGCGGCAGGGTTGCCCTTCGCGGTCGTAGACGGCGAAGCTCTTGGGGAAATAGCCCAGCTCGCCGTTCGGAGCAGCAAAGTCCTTCAACGTCGAGCCGCCGGCAGCGATAGCTTCGGCAAGTACGTCGTGGATCGCGGGAATGAGCCGCTCCAGTCGGTTGATTGAGATGCTCCCGCCGGCGCGCGCCGGATGGATCCCGGCCCGGTACAGAGCCTCGCACACGTAGATATTGCCGAGCCCCGCGACGATGCCCTGGTCAAGCAGAAGCAGCTTGATGGAGGCCCTCCGGCCTTCCAGCCGCCGCCTTAATTCTTTCGCATTAATATCGAGCGGCTCGGGACCCAGCGCTGCGAACGGCGGCCATTCCACAAGCCTGTTCGTCTCGATCAGGTCAAGCGAGCCGAACCGCCGCGGGTCGTTTAGCGCGAGGCGCCGTCCGTCGTCGGTCTCGATGATGAAATGGTCATGCTTGGCCGTCTCGCTCGGGTCCACCCGCCAATGGCCCGACATGCCGAGATGAAAGACGAGCGTGTCGCCGCGGTCGGTGTCGATGAGGCCGTATTTCGCCCGCCTGCGCAAGCCCGTAACGCGCGCGCCCGTGAGCCTTTGACCGAGATCTTCGGGAAGCGCGCGCCGAAGGTCCGGCCGCCGTGCTTCGACGCGCTCGATGCGGCGGCCTCTCAGCACGCGCTCGAGGCCGCGGACGGTCGTCTCGACTTCGGGAAGCTCGGGCATGGAGCGGCGATATGGCGGAGGGCGTTCAACGCCGCTAGAGCCCAAACGCCCATGAGCGACAAAGTGAATTTCGGCGACGAGCTCGTCAGCCCCGAGGAGAAGACGCGGCGCGTCGGCAAAGTGTTCAGCTCGGTCGCACGCCGATACGACATAATGAACGACCTTATGTCGGGCGGTATGCACCGCTTGTGGAAGGACCGCTTCGTCAATCGAGTGAAGCCGCAGCGAGGCGAGCATATCCTCGACATGGCCGGGGGCACCGGCGACGTTGCATTTCGGATGGCGCAGCGCGGCGCGAACGTCACCGTATCGGATATCAATGCGGACATGTTGGAAGTCGGCAAGAAGCGCGCCGAGCGTCGGGGGCTGACGGGGCTTGCCTGGAGGGTCGAGAATGCCGAGGCATTGAGCTTCGCCGACGCGAGCTTCGATGCCTATACGATCGTGTTCGGGATCCGGAACGTGACCGACATTCCGGCCGCACTTCGCGAGTCGCATCGGGTCCTCAAGCGCGGCGGGCGATTCTTCTGCATGGAATTCTCGTCGAGTGACTGGCCGGGATTTTCGAATCTTTATGATTCTTGGGCGTCGAACGTGATCCCGCGGATCGGCAAGGCAGTCGCAAGCGACGAGGAAAGCTACCGCTATCTCGTCGAAAGCATCCGCCGCTTTCCGCGGCCGAACGCGTTTAAGGCGATGGTCGCCGACGCGGGCTTTGTGCGCGCTTCGGCCGAACCGATGCTCGGTGGGCTGGTCACCATTCACAGCGGCTGGAAGATTTGACGACTTCGGTCACCCACCTGTGGCGTTTGCTGAAATGGGGCCGGACGCTGGCCCGGCACGGCGCCTTGCGAGGCATCGAGCGCGATCCTTTGACTCCGAAGCCGGTACGGCGGCTTGCGCGGATCGCCCGCTTCGGCGCCCGCATTCCGCCTACGCCGCAATATGCCGACGCGCTCGTTGCGATTGGTCCTGCGGCGGTTAAGCTCGGCCAAGCGCTGTCCACCCGTCCCGACCTGGTCGGGGAGGAAGCAGCAGAGAACCTTTCGCAACTTCAGGACGACCTGCCTCCGGCCCCTTTCCGGCTGATTAGGCAGTCAATCGAACGATCGTTCCATGCGCCCCTAGAGAGCCTCTTCTCTCAGTTCGACGAAACTCCTGTCGGCGCAGCGTCCATCGCGCAGGTACACCGGGCAATCACCACCGAAGGACGCGAGGTCGCGGTGAAGGTGCTCCGACCCGGCATCGAAGAGGAATTCGCAAAGGCGATCGAGACGTACGAATGGGCGGCGGCACAAGTCGAGAGCTATGGCGGCGAGGTCCAGCGGCTCCGCCCGCGAGCGGTCGTCGCCCAGTTCCGTCAATGGACCGCGCGCGAACTCGACCTCCAGCGCGAGGCTGCGTCGGCCTCAGAGCTGAAAGAGAATATGGTCGCGGAGCCCGGCTATTACGTGCCGGAGATCGACTGGAGGCGCACCGCGCGCCGGGTACTGACGCTCGAATGGCTCGACGGGATAAAGCTCAACGACCGTGACGGGTTGATTGGAGCAGGGCAGGACTGCGAGGCGCTTGCGAAGACACTGGTGCGCGCTTTTCTCCGCCAAGCGGTGGTGGACGGATTTTTCCACGCCGACCTTCATCACGGCAACCTGTTCGCCCTGAAGGACGGGCGCATCGCTGCGATCGATTTCGGGATCATGGGCAGGATTGATCGCCGAGCGCGCATCTGGCTGGCGGAGATCCTCTACGGCCTGATTACCGGCAATTACCGGCGCGTGGCCGAGATCCACTTCGAAGCACAATATGTGCCGGCGCACCACAACGTCGAGGAGTTTGCGACGGCGCTGCGTGCGGCCGGAGAGCCGATCCGCGGGCTTCCAGTGAAGGACATCTCGGTCGGCCGGATGCTCGAGAGCCTGTTCTCGATCACACGCGATTTCGACATGCCGACCCAGCCCCACCTGCTGCTCCTCCAGAAGACAATGGTCATGAACGAGGGCGTGGCGAGCGCGCTCGATCCGGACATCAACATGTGGGAAACGGCCGAGCCCTTCATCCGCGAATGGATCCGGGACGAGCTGGGGCCTGAGGCTTATTATGCCGACCGGATCATCGAGCTTGTTCGTGCGGCCAAGAAAATCCCTGAGCTGATCCAGCGCCTGGACGAATATTATCCGCCCAGAGGCGCAGCGCCGCCCCCGCCGCCGCTTCCGGACATTGCAGTCATCAAGGAGCGCGCCTTGTGGGGTTATGGGCTCGCGGGCGCGATCGGCGTCGCGGTCGGCGCGCTGCTGCTGTTTGTGCTACGCTGAGATAATGGCGCGAGTTCTCCTCATCGTCGGCGGCGGGATCGCTGCTTACAAGTCGCTTGAACTTGTTCGACTCCTCAAGAAATCCGGGCATGAGGTCACTCCCGTCCTCACCAAGGGCGGCGAGCATTTCGTGACTGAGATGAGCCTCGGCACGCTCGCCGAGAGCCAGGTCCACACCTCGCTATGGGACCTGAAGGACGAGGTCGAGATCGGGCACATCCAGCTGAGCCGCACGGCGGATTTCGTCCTGGTTTGCCCCGCGACGGCGGACCTGGTTGCGAAGATGGCGGCGGGGATCGCCGACGACCTCGCGACCACGCTGCTGCTTGCTACGGACAAGCCGGTCGTAGTCGCGCCGGCGATGAATGTTCGCATGTGGCTGCATGCCGCGACGCGGCGTAATGTGCAGCAGCTGGTTGCCGACGGGGTCCAGGTGATCGAGCCGGCGGAGGGCGAGATGGCCTGCGGAGACCATGGGCCCGGGCGGCTGCCGGAGCCTCAAGATATCCTAGCGTGGCTCAATCAAAACGGCCTACTCGGCGGCAAGTGACGCTCGCCGGCAAGCACATCCTCGTTACCGCGGGACCGACTCACGAACCGATCGATCCAGTCCGAGTGATCGCCAACAGGTCTTCTGGGCGTCAGGGCTTCGCCATTGCGGCCGCGGCGGCCGAGACTGGAGCGCGCGTCACGTTAGTGGCTGGTCCGGTTTGCCTGCCCACGCCCAACGGTGTGGAACGCGTGGACGTCGAAACCGCCGAGCAGATGGCGCAGGCGGTCTTCGCCGCGCTGCCCGCTGATATTGCGATCATGGTCGCTGCAGTGGCGGACTGGCGCGTCGACCCTTCAAAGGAGAAGCTGAAGAAGGGAGAAGGCCCACCTACGCTCTGCTTCCTTCCTACACGCGACATCCTTGCCGAACTCGCCGCCAGCGCAAACCGTCCGCGCTTGCTCATCGGCTTCGCGGCCGAAACGGAGCGCGTGGTCGAGCAGGCCATCGCGAAGCGCGTCGCCAAAGGTGCCGACTGGATCGTCGCCAACGACGTCTCGGGTGACGTAATGGGCGGCCACCGCAACCGCGTTCACCTGGTCACCGCAACAGGCGTGGAGGATTGGCCGGAAGGCGCAAAGGAGGAGGTTGCGCGACATCTTATAGAACGCATTTCGGAAGCTCTGGGCTAGCCGCTGCTCACTTATCGACAGCGTCTCGTTGAAACACTAAGTTCGCCGAAGCTCACCATGGAGGGCGAAATGAAGTATTTTCTTGCTGCTCCGCTGTTCTTCGTACTCGCTGCCGCGTCAGCTCCAGACATCAGTGTAACCGCCGCAACCGGAGATTGGAGCCAATTGCCTCCGATCGGCGAGAACGGGACCGATCATCAAAGCAAGAATTTGATGCTCGCCCTCGACGACATCGCAACAAAGCATGAGTGTGTGATTCCCGGCTTCAAGGGCGACCGCCTGGACTTCAACATGAGCTTCGCTGCGCAGTTTGCGGCTGACGGAACGCCCCGCCAAATCATCATCCCGAAGCTGAACTGCCCTAAGGCTGAAGCCATGATCGGCGGCACGCTGAAGGAAATGATCGTGGGCGGCGATTTCAAGCCCACCGGCTGGAGCCCGGGCGGCTGGTACCGCGGCAATCTCAGCTTCTTCATCGATAACGCGTCAAATTAAGCGGACGGGCAGACTCGACATGCGGGATCCGCAGGGATGCGGATCGCGCGCCAACTCATCCTTTCGCCGTCGAAGAGGTGGAGCTGACCCGACTGGTCTTCGCCGACACCGACGATGAAGTTGATCGCAAGCAGCGCGGCGAAGCTGCCGACTGTCGCCGTTAGCGCGCCGAGCACACCCAGCTCGGAGCAATTGTCGCAATCATCGGTGTCGAACGCATCGCCAACGAAGCAGCGGTAGCATGGCCGGCTTCGAAACAGGCCAACCTGGCCCTGGAACTGCACGGCCGCTGCCGAGAGCAATGGGACCCCGAGCGCTACGCACGCGTCGCTGACTGCGAGCCGAGTCGCAAAATTGTCGCTGCCGTCGATGACGAGGTCGTGCGCGCGCAGTAACGGTTGCGCATTGTCGCCATCGATGCGCTCCTTCTTGGAGGAGACTTCGACGAACCGATTGAGGTGCTGGACGAACTCGGCAGCAAGCTCGGCCTTGGGCTTGCCCTGATCCGCCTCGGAAAACAGCGGCTGACGGTGAAGATTTGCGATCTCCACGACATCGGAATCGATCATTGTGAGTTGCCCGACTCCCGCTCCAGCAAGCGCCGGAATTACCGCGCTGCCGATACCGCCAGCCCCGATCACGGCAACTCTTGCAGTCTTCAGCATCTTCTGCCCGACGCCGCCGATCTGGGGCAGCACGATTTGCCGCGCGTAGCGCTCGAGCTCTTCGTCGGAGAGGCTCACCGGCCGGTCGAGCCGAAGCCCCCTGCCCCGCGGCCCGTCTCGCTCAGCTCGGCGACTTCGCGAAACTGCGCCTTGAGCACGGGCGAAGGCACGAGCTGGGCGATGCGTTCGCCGCGCCGAACCTCAAATGGTTCACTACCAAGATTGGCGAGGATGACCTTCACCTCGCCGCGATAATCCTCGTCGATCGTGCCGGGCGTGTTGAGGCACGTGATTCCGTGCTTGAGCGCAAGGCCGGAGCGAGGACGGACCTGCACTTCATAGCCGGGGGGAATAGCGATCGAGAAACCGGTCGCGACCGCCTGTCGCTCGCCTGGGGCGAGCGTTAGATCTTCCGCAGCGACGACGTCGAGGCCGGCAGCGCCGTGTGTCGCGTAGGCCGGGGCCGGCAGGCCCGCCCCATGGGGCAGGCGCTTGAGCTCGATCTCGATCATTTCTTCTTCCGGCCCGAGCGGCGTCCGCCCTTCTTTGACGGTCCTTTCGCGGCACGCTCATCGATCAGCCGGATGGCCTCGTCGAGCAAGACGGACTTAGGATCGGCTCCCTTCGGCAAGGTCGCGTTGGTTTTGCCGTCGGTCACGTATGGGCCATAGCGGCCGGCCATTAGCTTGATTTCCCCCCCGCTTGCCGGATGCATGCCCAGAACCGCGATCGGCTCGCGCGAAGCCGGGCGCTCGCGTCCGCCTCCGGATGCGACATCGGCAAGCTTGGCGACCGCCGCATTCATTCCCGTCTCGAACACCTCGGCGGTCGAGCCCAGCTTCGCATATTTGCCGTCGTGCGCCAGATAAGGACCGTAACGCCCTATCGACGCGGTGATCGGTTTGCCCGTCTCCGGATGGG
>DASQYQ010000318.1:0-4406 GCA_035639115.1 Sphingomicrobium sp.
TCCATCTTACCCACGCCTGAGAAGACGATCTTGTTACCGGGCACTCCGGCCACGCGGGCACGACGATATTCGCCGCCCGAGACTATATCGACGCCCAGTCCTGCTCTTGCGAGCGTTGCAACTACCGCGACATTGGGGCTAGCCTTCACCGCATAGCAGATGAGCGGATCACCGAGCGGTTCGAGCGCCGAGCGAAGCGCCTCCGCGCGTCGGCACATCGTCGCGGTGGAATAGACATAGACCGGAGTGCCCACTTGGGCCGCGATGGTCGCGAGGGGAACCTCCTCACAATGCAGTTGACCATCGTGCAGGTTGAAGTCGTCCATTCCCCTCCAACGCACGAGCGGCCTTTCCCTTTGCAAGGCTTCGGCGCATCAGGGCGCAATGCCAGAGACAACCATCGTCGCCGAAGAAGCCCAGCGCTTCGGGAAGCTCGCAGCCGACTGGTGGGACCCGAAGGGCAGCTCGTCGCTGCTCCACAAGCTCAATCCGGTGCGGCTCAAATATGTGCGTGACCAGATCGACCAGCATTGGCAGGGCGACGAGTGTAGCCGGGCTCCGCTAGCGGGGAAACGCGTACTCGACGTCGGCTGTGGAGGAGGCTTGCTCACCGAGCCGCTGCGGCGGCTGGGGGCCGAGGTCACCGGCATTGATGCATCGCCTGAAGTGATTGCCGTCGCTCGCGAGCATGCGCGGGCGATGGGGCTCGAGATCGATTACCGATCTGGCGACGTACAGGAGCTGGAGAGCCAGTTCGACCTGATCACCGCGATGGAGGTGGTCGAGCATGTCGCCGAGCCGGCGGCGTTCCTCGGAGCGCTTGCGAGGCGACTTGCACCGGGCGGGCTGCTTCTAATGTCGACTCCGAACGCGACCGCCTGGTCGAGACTGCTTCTGATCACCGTCGCCGAAGGGCTTGGCCACATCCCCAGGCACACGCACGACTTCGACAAATTCATCGCGCCCGACCGCATGAAGATGCTGCTCGCCGACGCCGGGTTGAAGTGCGTCGACATCGAAGGGATTGCCTGGTCGCCGACCCGCGGAGTGCATCTCAGCGATGACCTTCGGCTCAATTACCTGCTCTCAGCGGTCCGCGGCTGAGGGGCAGGCGTCAGGAAGGAATACCGCCCGGGCCGCGAACGGGGCGTAGCCGTTGCGCTGCCGCCGTCGCTTACCGGGGGAGGGATTTGAGGGACGTACCGCGACGTCGGCGATCTCGCCGAGCCGCTGCTCCCAAGTCCGCCACCCGTCCAAGCGGTCAGCATGAGAACCGAAAGTCCAAAAGGCGCTTTGCGGCGGGTTCATCGAAGCACTGCCGCGGCTCGCTTCAGTCCGCCCTTAAGCCCTGGGAGCTTAACGCTTTTCGGTTCGGCGCGACACCTTCACGCTTCGCGTTTAACATGGTTAACGCGGCTATCGCTGAATCACTGCTGGTTTAGTTTCAACCGCGGGGAGGGGTTCAGCCAATGCGTTCGCCATTCAGTTTCTCGTCGCGCGGGGTCGCGATCGATCTCGGGACGGCCAATACCGTCGTCTATGTGAGTGGCGTCGGGATCGTGGCCAATGAGCCGTCGGTCGTTGCCATGGAGACGACCAACGGGGTCCGGAAGGTCCGCGCCGTCGGCGACGACGCAAAGCTGATGATGGGCAAGACGCCCGAGAATCTCAAAACCATCCGGCCGCTTCGGGCAGGAGTCATCGCCGACCTCGAGGTCGCGGAGGAGATGATCAAGCATTTCATCCGCAGGGCGCATGGCGGCCCGAGCCGCTTCTCGCGCGGACCGGAGGTCGTGATCTGCATTCCGTCCGGGGCGACCTCGGTGGAGCGGCGCGCGATTCGCGATGCGGTGACCAACGCCGGCGCGGATCGCGTGTCGCTGATCGAGGAACCGATGGCTGCTGCAATCGGCGCCGGCCTCCCGGTTGCCGAGCCCGTCGGGTCGATGGTTGTCGACATCGGCGGCGGGACGACAGAAGTCGGGGTCATTTCCCTCCAAGGCCTCGCCTTCTGTCGGTCTTCGCGGGTGGGCGGCGACCGCATGGACGAAGCAATCGCTTCCTACGTCCGGCGTAACTTCAACCTGCTGATCGGCGAAGGAACTGCCGAGCGCGTGAAATTTGAGATCGGCTCTGCGGTCCGCCCGGTCGACGACGCCGGCCTGACGACTCGAGTCCGGGGTCGTGACGTGGGCCGCGGGATGCCGGCCGAGATCGTCCTCACCCAGGCACAGGTTGCCGAAGCTCTTAGCGAGCCGGTCAACCAGATCGTCGAAGTGGTTCGAACCGCGCTCGAGAATACGCAGCCCGAAATCGCCGCGGACGTAATCGATCAGGGCATCACCATGACGGGCGGCGGATCGCTGCTCCGCGGAATCGACACGGTGCTCCAGGATTCGACGGGGCTCCTCGTGCGGATCGCCGACGACCCGATGAGCTGCGTGGCGCTCGGCGCGGGGCAGACTCTCGAGGACAAGATGCTTCGCGGGGCGCTGCTCGCCGCCTGACCTTTCCGTCAGTCCGGGCGGCACTCGAGGACATCGCCGGGCTGACAATCGAGCGCCGAGCAAATGGCATCCAATGTCCCAAATCGGATGCCCTTCACCTTGCCTGTCTTCAGCAGCGAAAGGTTCGTCAGCGAAATCTCGACTGCTTCGGCAAGGCTGGTGACGGACATTTTCCGCTTGGCCAACATGACGTCGATATCGACGATGATCGCGATTAGACGATGCTCTCGCCGTCTTCGCGCAATGGAGTTCCGATCCGGAACGCTTCGGCAAGGACGATGACCAGCAGCCGGGCGGTCAAGAGGCCGATCCTCTAACTGGTATCGACCCGAGCGTTCCTCATGCCGCCATGCCTTCAAGACTCGGCAGAATCAGGTAATCGCCGCTGGTTGGGTTCTAGAAGTCGACCTTGTCATAGTGGCCGGGCGGCACGATGACCTCCATCCGCTCGCCTAGAAGCGGGCGGAAGCAGGGCCGTGACTTCATTACCGCGTACCAGTCCTTCGTCTGCTTGTGCCCGCGCCAGTCTAGCGCTCCGAGATAGTCGATGACGCTCAGATGCGCCGCCGCGGTGAAGTCGGCGAGGCTCAGGCCCGGACCGGCCAGCCAGCGGCGGTGGTCGAGCAGGTAATCGAGATAGTCGAGATGCTCGCTTGCTGTCCGCATCGCTTCACGAAGGATGCGGGTGTCTGGGCTTTCGCGATTCACCAGGCGCTTCCTCATCCGCTCGTTCATCAGCGGCTCGACGGCTTCGCGATAGAGCTTGATGTCGAACCATTCGGTCATTCGGCGGATCTCGGCCCGGAGCGCGGCATTGCCGTGGATCATCGGCATCCGGTCGACGGTCTCGTCGAGATATTCGACGATCGGCTGGGAGCCGATGAGTGTGACGCCCTGGTCGGGCTCGACCATCACCGGCGTTTCGCCTGCCGGATTCAGGTCAATGAACTCGTCGCGCTTCTCCCACGGGTTTTCGCGCACAAGCTCATGGCCGATGCCCTTCTCGGCGAGCACGAGCCGCACCTTCCGGGAAAACGGGCAGAGCGGGAACTGGAAGAGCTGCCACATGGCCGGGCAGCTTTAACGCGGGTTCAGACCGCTACAAGACGGAAGGTTCAGCGACGCGGATAATTCGGGTCGGGCAGATTGGAGATGGCGCGCTCGATCGATGCTTGCGCGTTCTGCAGGTCGTGGGTGATCTGCGGGAGAGCTTCGTTCAGCGCCCTCGCGCCCTGCGCCAGCTTAGGCCGCGCGGACGCGATCTGCTGCTCAATGTTGCGGTCGAAGTTCGGATCGTTGCGGCGGCCGAGATCGCGAACGGTGAGGTCGCGCTCGGCTCGGCTGGCCTTGCGGCCTTCGAGCGCAGCCTCGACTCCGCCGACCTTCATGTCGAGGAGCGCCTGCGAGATCGACTGCATGCTGTCGGCAAGCCTGTCGACCGTTTCGGGAGCTATGCCGATGGCCGGCGGCGGCGCAGCCGCGGGGCCAACCGTCTGGGCGGTAGCCGGGGTCGCACAGATACAGAGCGTCGCAAGAATCAAGTTCGTACGCATTGGCCTACCACTAAGGTACTGAATTTTGTCCGTATTAGCACGCAAGAGCGCGAACATAAACTCAGCTATCTGAAGGGCGCTTCTTTGCGGCATAGTAATCGATGACTGCGTTCTTGATGCGGTCCTCGAGTTCGCTTCGGTGCGCCTCGGCAATGCCCTCAATCAGAGGCAGCATCTTCGCCGACATGTCCGGCGCCACCTCCGTCCATTTGTGCATCACCGGGTCGTGATAAAGATCGGCAAGGTGGTTGAGCTCCGCCGCAGTGAACTTGCTCGCGTACAGCGTTGCAATTGCTCTCCTGAGATCGGGCGAATTGTCGAGGACCTTTCCGATGACGACCGATTC
>DASQYQ010000319.1:0-10363 GCA_035639115.1 Sphingomicrobium sp.
CAGCGTTCCGTCCGCACCCACCGTCAGCGTGTTGACGAAGACGTAGCTCGGACCATCGACCGCATCGTTGAGGAGATGCAGGTTGCCGCCGCCGTTGACCGTCAGCGTCCCCACCCCGCACGAACTGAGCGTCGGGTTGTCGCCACCAGCGGCGATCGTCGCCGCATCGTAGCAGCCGGCATTGATCACGCCGTTGAAGTTGGTCTCACCCGTCGTGACGTAGATCGCATCACCATCGGCAACATTGATGTCGCCGATGATGTTGCCGCCGAGCAGATTGATCACGGTGTGATCCACCGGAGCGGCGGACACGTCGATCGCCGTACCCCGATGGAAGGTGGTGCCACCATCCGTCGAGAACCGCGCGATGATATCGCCCGAGTTGTTGATGGTGAGCACATCGTCGGCAGTCGGGGCAACACCACCGCCGCTACCGAGCACGCGAATGCCATAGGCCAGCGATGGAGCGCCATTACTGGTGATCGCATCCACACTGATCGTCCCCGAATTGGTGACGGTCAGATCATTCACTCCCGAATTGATAGCAATGCCCGTGGCCGTGGCCTGGCTCCGGTTGACCGTAGCCACGCCTCCGCTGGCAGTGGCAACGGTCTGGACCCCGGCGCCACTGGCGCGGGCAACGACGCTAAGGTCGCCGCTATTGACGACCGTCCCCGATAGGATGGCGGTCTGGGTCGGAGTCGCTGCTGCCGTCGCAGCCGCCGCGGACAAATACATGCCAACAGCGAGCGCCCGAACCGTGCCCGGTGCCGTCGCACTGGCAGCCACCGAGATCGAGCCGGCGTTGGTTACGTCGAGGTTCGCTCCACCGCCCTTCGCAGCATAAGCGCGAGCGTAGGCAAAGGCGCTTCCGGTCGATGCCGAGACGAGCGCTTTTGCGCCGACCTCGGTTGTCCCGTTGTTGACGAAGACGGCATGCCCACCAGTCGCGGTCTGGGCGACACCAAGGGCGGTTGCGGCCGCGAAGCCGTGACCGGTTGCGATGGCGCTGTCCGACGCATGAATTGAGAGGCTTCCGTTGTTCGTGAAGGATGCCGTCCCCGATCCTACGACCTGATAGACCGCATTGCCGAACGCATGGGCGATCGCACTGGTGCCCCCGGTCGCCTTCGCGACGAGTCCGATGTCGATCGTGCCTTCATTATCGACAGTGGCCAGCGATGCGGTTCCCCCGAATGCGCTTTGCGACAGGCCGTAGACATGGGCCGAGGCCGAGGCCAAGCCCGTCTTGGCAACAGCCTGAGCAGTGGCATCGGCCGAGAAGGTTCCGCTGTTGACGATCGACAGAGCCGCCGAACCAGCCGCGTGTGCCGACTGGTAAACACCGGTATAGACCGAGGCGACGGCAGTCGCCGCAGTTGCGCCGTGGGCGTTGCCGACCGCCGTCAGGGCAATCGTTCCGCTGTTATCGAGCGTGGCTGAAGCATTGGCCGGAGTTGCGGTCGCGCCGGCGCCGACAGTCCCCGTCGCGCTGACGAACTGCTGGACGCCGCTTGCCTTGGCATGGGCGCTCGCGCCGAGCGACCCCGCCGCGCTTGCAGAAGCCGATACGTTCAGTGCCCCGGCATTCGTGACGAGCGCCGAAGCGTTGCCGTTTCGGCCGACAACCGCCTGCGCGATTCCAAGCGCTGCCGCGTTGGCATTCGCCGCTCCAGTGGCGGCTGCGATCGCCGCAGCGCCAATATTGATCGTGCCACTATTGTCGAGGATGGCGGATCCCGACGTGCCGCCCGAGCCGTTCACGGCCTGGACGATGCCGCCGGCTGACGTGCCGCCGATTGCGGCGTTAGCCGAAGCCAGGGTCGCGCCGGTCGCTTGGGCGCCGGCATGGATATCGATTGTGCCGCCGTCCTCATTGGTGAACGACACCGCTCCCGAGCCGGCAAAGTTCGCGCTTTGTGCGATGCCGTAGGTCAAGTGCGCGTTAGCAACGGCGTCCGTGGCGCCGTTGGCCGCAGCCGCGACGTCGATTCCGATCGTCCCGCTATTGTCGAGATTCGCAGCGACCGTGCCGCCGGAGTAACCGACCTGGACAATGCCAGCGAAAAGGTTGGCACTGGCATTGGCCGCGCCGGTCGCAGCGGCCGCATTCGCGATCGCGTCGACGTTGATTGCACCCCCGTTAGTCAGGTTGACATCGATCGTGTCGGCACCGTTGCCGATCTGCCAGATCCCGATTTCGCCGTTTGCATTGGCGGTAGCAGTTGCGCCGTTCGCGTTTGCACTCGCAACAACCGTCAGCGAAGCGCCCGCAGCGTTGTTTAAGGCAGCCGTGACCGCAGTCGCCCCACCGAGCGTGAAGCCATTGGCCGACTGATAGATGCCGTAACCGAACGGAGCCCCCGTGAAGTTCGCGCTTGCCTTGGCAACGCCCGTCGCGGTCGCATTCGCGCTCGCTTCGACAGAGAGGCCGCCCGCGTTGTTGATGGCGATGCTCACTTGGCCCGTGCCCTCACCGATCTGGTTGACGCCAGCACCAACCATCGAGGCGACAGCGGTCGCATTGCCGGCACTGTTTACGGCGCTCGCCATGGCGGCGACGTTCACGCCTCCAGCAGCGCCATTGGTGATCGTCTCGGAAACGTCACCGCCAACGGGCGCCCCCTGAATGATCTCACCGGTGGCGCAGCCGTTCACCACTGCCAGCGCGGGATCGTTGACGCTGGTGACACCTGTGTCACCAACCAGAGTGATGTCGAGCGTGTCGCTCGTCGAGCAAACACCCGGCGCGACCGTGGTCGCCGCGTACGCTGGCACCGCATAACCCAGAACCGCAACTGACGCCCCCGTGAGCAACGCAATCCGACGACTAGTGATATTCATAGACATACTTCCCCTGCGGCCGCAGTCAGCGGCTGGTTGAACTATCGAGGGCCGAGCACCCTTCTCGCGCATATGCGTAAGAACCTGGGCCGCAGGGTCGCAACCCGTTAACGCGGTTAATTCGGATTATCTTTGGATAGTGCTCATCTTCTAACGCCAATTGTGTCTTTTGGAGCACAAAGGAAGTCAGGTAGACGACATTCCGTTTGTGCTTTCGCCGTTGCTGCGTGCGCAACCTGACCCTAGACAGCCGGAGATGCGCTCGGCCGTCTGGATTTTCGCTGTCGTCCTCAGCCTGAGCGCTTGCTCGTCCCCTGGCGGACCCTACCCTTCGCTTCAGCCGCGTTCCGCCGAGAAGATCGACCCGAGGATTGAGCCCGCAAGTCCGATCAACGATCGTCCAGCCGCATCAGCGCTCACGTCACAGCTCGCGGCTCTTGTGGAACAGGCTCGAGCCGGCGACGACGCGTTCGAGCCTGCTGCAGCGAACGCGGAACGACTTTCGGCTGTAGCGGGCGCAGCGCAAAGCGAGAGCTGGATCGCCGCGCAGCAGGCGCTGTCAGCTGCGATTGCAGCCCGAAGGCCTACTGCCCTGGCCCAGGCCGACATCGACACTCTCGCGGCGAAAGCGCTGCAAACGCAAGGCGGAATTGCGCCAAATGACCTGAAGGCGATCGACGCCGCGGCGGCAGAGGTTTCGACAATTTCCGGCCGTCAGACCGACCGCATAGCGGCGATGCAGCACCGGCTCGGACTTTAGCTAAGCGCCTGAGCGCGCGCCGCCGGCCAATCAGCGGCGTCGATCCAGTAAACGATCTGTGGATTGACCTCGGGGCCGAAGCGTTGGTCCGTGAAATCCAGATCCTCTCGGCGCTTCATCCCTAGACGCTTCATCAAGCCCCAGCTCCGTTCGTTCGCTGGGATGGTCAGCGCGATTACGTGCGGCGCTTCGAAGCGACCGAAAGCGAGATCGAGGCTGGCGATTGCTGCTTCCTTGGCAATGCCTGTCCCCCAGACCTCGGACCGGACGCGCCACCCGACCTCGTGCATGCCGGTTAGCTCGCCCGCTCCAGGCGAATTGACGCGCTTGATGCCGCAAAAGCCGAGGACGTCACCGTTCGCGCGGTCCTCAACGACCCAGAAAGTGTGACCGAAATCTTGGCTGTACCCGCGCACTCTGCTGTAGGCCGCGCGCCATTCTTCGAACGGCTGAAGGCCGCCAAGATGTCGCATCACTTCTTCGCGGTTCATGACTTCATAGAAGCGGATCTCATCCTCATCTTCCCAATCGCGAAGGATAAGACGTTCGGTCTCGGCGAGCACCTTAGCCATTGAGCGCCTCGACGCCCCGGACGACCGCGTCGACGGCATCGTCGACATGCTCGACGTGGGTTCGGAACGAGAGGATGGCACAGCGCAACCGATAACTGCCGTCGATGCGCGTACCGCTCATCATGACCCGGCCCTCCTGCTGGATATGGCTCATCAGGCGTTCGTTGAATTCATCGGCGTCCCCGCTCTTCGGAAGGTAGCGGAAGGCCACGACCGAGAGATCCGGCGATGGTCCAGGATCGAAGCCGTCGACTTCGGACAGACGGGCATGGAAATAGCGGGCGAGCGCTAGTTTTTCCGATTGCGCCGCCCGGAAGGCGGCAACCCCTGCCATTTGGAGCGGCATCCACAGGCGAAGCGCGCGGAAATGGCGCGTAAGCTCGGGCGAGAGATCGGCGGGCGACGGCCCGACCTCGGACTCGCCGAGCGGGCGGATGTACTCGCCGCTTGCGCTGAAGGCCTGTTGCAGGAGGCGGCCGTCACGAACGACGACCGCGCCCGTTCCGTAAGGCAGGAACAAGGTCTTGTGCGGGTCCAGCGCCACACTGTCGGCTTGCTCGATCCCGCGAAGCAACTCGCGGCCCTGCTCGCATAATGCAAAGAGACCGCCATAGGCGCCATCGACGTGGAACCAGGCGCCGTAGCGCCGGCAGAGCTCCGCGATCTCCGGGAGCGGATCGATTGCCCCCGTGTCCACCGTTCCAGCGGAAGCGACGACGATCCACGGGCGAACACCGTTCCTGCGGTCCTTCTCGAGCGCCGCTTCGAGCGCCTCGACCGACATGCGATATCTATCGTCGGTCCCGATAACGCGTTTGGGCGAACGGCTGCGGCCGGCGATGTGCAGCGCCTTATCGATGCAATAATGGGCGAAGCGGGTGACGTAGATCGCGCCGCCGCCCTCAGTGTCACGGGCCTCGCGAGCGGCAACGACTGCAGTGAGGTTCGCGATGCTTCCGCCCGAAGTCAGGGATCCTGCGGCTTCATGCGGAAAGCCGATCACGCTAGCGAGCCAGGCGGTGCAGGCATTCTCGATCCTGACTGCGCCGGGGCTCGCCGAAGCGAAGCCGGAATATTTGTTGGAGGTCGCGGCAATGAGGTCGCCGAAGGCCGCAAAGGGCACGCCGCCCCCCGGGATGTACGCCATGAACCGCGGGCTCGTGGTCGCGAAGCCGGGTGCCTCGATGCATGCGCCGACAAAGTCGAGCACCGCTGCGGGGTCGCGTCCTTCTTCTGTGAATTCCGGATCCAAGCGCTGGCTGAAGACTTCCGACCAGGGACGATTGCTCGAAGCGGTCTCGACCTGGTCCCAATAGGCGAGTGCATGATCGAGGGCCTGAGCGCCGAGCGCACGCCGACCCGCGCTGTCGGGCTCCAGCGGCGCAGCGGCCTCGCGCAGCGCGGCGATGTCGGCACGCAGCTGGTCGATCACGCGATCAGCCGGGCTGCATCGACGGCATGATAAGTGAGAACGCCGCTTGCACCGGCGCGCTTGAAGGCCAAGAGCGTCTCGAGGATCAACGCGTCACGGTCGGCGGCACCGGCGGCCGCAGCATGCTCGATCATCGCATACTCGCCGCTCACCTGGTAGGCGAAGGTCGGGACCCCGAACGCATCCTTCACGCGGGCGACGACATCGAGATAGGGAAGGCCCGGCTTCACCATTACGAAGTCGGCGCCCTCGGCGAGGTCGAGCTCGACCTCACGCAACGCCTCGTCCAAGTTGGCTGGATCCATTTGGTAGCCGCGCTTGTCGCCCTTGAGCCGCCCGAGCGAACCCACCGCCTCGCGGAAGGGGCCGTAGAAGGCCGATGCATATTTGGCAGCATAAGCCATGATGGCGACGTTCTGGTGCCCTGCGTGCTCGAGCGCCGCGCGGATTGCCCCTACCCGGCCGTCCATCATGTCCGACGGAGCGACTATGTCGGCTCCAGCGTCCGCCTGGACCAGCGCCTGCTCTACGAGGATTTCGACCGTGTCGTCGTTGATGACGTTACCCTGGACGTCGATCATGCCGTCGTGGCCGTGGCTTGTATATGGGTCGAGCGCGACGTCGGTGAGTACGCCGACTTCCGGAACCGCATCCTTGATGGCGCGGATGGCGCGGCAGATCAGGTTGTCGCGATTGAGTGCTTCTTCCGCGCGGTCGGTTCGGAGCTCGTTGGGCGTATTGGGGAAGAGCGCGATGCACGGGATACCGAGTTCTGCTGCCTCGCGGGCCTTTCCAGCTATGCGGTCGACGCTCCAGCGGCTGACGCCCGGAAGCGAGCCGATCGGCTCCTCGCAGTCGCTGCCATCGCATATGAACAGCGGCCAAATGAAGTCGGACGGGTGCAGCCGGTTCTCGGCAAGCATCGAGCGCATCCACGGGCTCGAGCGTCCGCGGCGCATGCGGATGGCGGGAAATGAAGCATTAGTCATCGCGGCGAGCGATTAGCCTCCGCTCGGGCGTTCGTCACCCCGCGGGGTTGAGCGCGCCTCCAGCCTCACGGGTGGCGAGGGCCTCTTCAGTGCACTCTTCCTCGTCCGGGCAGTGCGGCGGTGGTCCGCCGACCTGCATCCTCGCCTTCTTCCAGCTGCCCTGGACATAATAACCTACAGCCAGCGCCACGTTCGCGAAGGAGCTCGCCGGGAAGCTCCACCAGATCGCGTCGGCACCGAGCCACTGGTCAGTAGCGAAGATAAAGCCGAAGCGCACTGGGAGCAGCCCGATCGTAAGGATGATCAGCGGCGCCCATACGGCGCCGTTCGCCCGAACGGTCGCGAACAGCACCATCGTGATTCCAAAGAGGATGAAGTTCCATGTCGCGATCAGATGGATGTGGCGGGCAATCGGCAGCGCCGGGCTTTGGCCACCCATGAACAACGCCATCACCGACCTGTCGGCGATCGTCAGCAGCACGACCAGGGCCGCGGTGATGACGACGGAATAGAGGATGCCGGAGCGAGTCACGGAGCCAACCCGGTCCCACAGGTTCGCCCCGATATTCTGAGCGACCATCGCGCTCACGGCCGCACCGAGGGCCATCGCGGGCATCTGCACGTAGGTCCACAACTGCAGTGCCACTCCGAAAGCGGCAGCCGTGTCGACGCCATGTCCGTTTACTAGGCCAATAAGCGCAAGAGCGGAGACCGAGATAACGATCATCTGGATTCCCATTGGGAATCCTTTGACGACGATTGTCTTCACGATCGCGGGATTAGGCACAAGGAAGCCCAGTTCGCGGCCCTTGAGGCGCAGCGGCAGGTCCTTCGCGTAGATGAAGATCAGCAGGGCGATGAGCGCTGTGTAGTTGGCGATCAGCGTTGCAGTGGCGGATCCGGCTATTCCCATGCGCGGCGCCGGTCCAAGGCCACGGATGAACACGGGATTCAGGCCGCTGTCGAGAATGACCGCGACCAGCATGAACCACAAAGGAGTCATGCTGTCGCCCGCTCCTCGGAGCGTCATCATCAGCATCGTCAGGAGCAGCAGCGCCGGCATGGCGAGAAAGATCACGCGCAAATAGGCGAGCGCCAGCGGAGTGGCCGGTCCCGGCGTTCCGAGCAGCTTCAGGATCGCAGGCGCCAGCGAATAGCCGGCAATTGCGACAACGATCGTGACCAGCATGAACGCTCCAGCCGTCGTACCGACGACTCGGCGCGCCTGCTCCACATCCTTCCGTCCGAATGCCTGGCCGACGAGGATCGTCGCCGCCATCCCGAATCCGAACACGAACGAGATCAGCAGGAACATCACCATGTTTGCGTTCGACGTCGCCGCCAGCGCGTTCTCGCCGAGGAAGCGCCCGACCCAGATCGCGTTGACCGTGCCGTTGAGCGACTGGATGATGGACGAGGCAAGCGTCGGGAGCGCGAACTTGAGCAAGGTCGGCCCGATGCTACCCTGAGTCAGGTCGCCGCGTGCCGGCGGGGTCCGTCGTGGTTCTGCGTCGGCCACAGCTTTCTCCGTTTACCCCAAGCGCTCCAACGCAGCACGCAACCGTTCGGCTTCCGCCGACTTGGCTTCATGGTCCGCGCGTGCCTTGTCCACCGCTTCGGGCTTGGCGCGTTCGGTGAAGTTCGGATTGGCGAGCCGCTGAGCGAGGCTGTCGCGCTCCTTCTCCGCGGCAGCCGCCGCTTTATCCAACCGGACCTTCTCCGCTCCAACGTCGATCACTCCTTCCAGCGGGAGCGCAAACGTCGCCTCGTCGACTACGACCTGCGCCGCGCCCTGCCCTGGAAATGTTGACAGCTGAATCGACTGGAGCCGGGCCAGACGGGACACCATTCCGTGGTTTCGATCGAGCCGCCCAGCAGTCTCTTCGGAGGCATCTGCGGCAAACAAGTTGAGCTTGGCCGATGGCGGCACGTTGAGCTCGGTTCGTGCAGACCGGACTTCGCTGACGAGCCGAACGAGCCAGTCGAGTTCGCGCTTCGCGTGCGGATCGACTTGCGCTTCTGGCTCAGGCCATTTTGCGACGACGAGGTCGTAGGGCCGCTCGCCCATTGCATGCCACAACTCTTCGGTGATGAAGGGCATGAGCGGGTGGAGCATCACCAGGATCTGGTCGAAGGCCCAGGCGGCGACGCGCTTGGTCTCCCCGTCAAAGGCGCCCTTCACTAGCTCGACATACCAGTCGCAGAATGTGCCCCAGACGAAATGGTAGATCGCGTCCGCCATCTCATCGTAGCGAAGCTCCTCGAAGGCGCGGTCCATCTTTCCGAGCGTCTCCACCACCTCGCCGATGATCCAGCGGTTGACCGGAAGCTCCGCCAATGGTGCTACGATGCTCTCGCTGGCGCCGACACCGTTCATCTGAAGGAAGCGCGCCGCGTTCCAGAGCTTGGTCGCGAAGTTGCGGTAGCCCTCGACGCGCTTCTCATCGAGCTTGATATCGCGCCCCTGGCTTTCCATTGCGGCCAGCGTGAAGCGAAGCGCGTCGGCGCCGTACTTGTCGATCAGGCCGAGCGGATCGACGGTGTTGCCCTTCGACTTTGACATCTTCGCGCCTTGGGCGTCGCGGACGAGGCCGTGGAGGTAGAGCGTCTTCCACGGCGCCTCGCCCATGAACTCGATGCCCTGCATCGCCATGCGCGCGTCCCAGAAGAAGAGGATGTCGAAGCCGGAGATGAGGACGTCGTTCGGGTAGTGGCGCTTCAGGTCTTCGGTCTCCTCCGGCCAGCCGAGCGTCGCAAAGGGCCAGAGCGCTGAGGAAAACCAGGTGTCGAGAACGTCCTCGTCCTGTCGCAGCGGCTGGTCGCCGGCCTCCTTGCGCGCCTCTTCCTCGGTCTCGGCGACGAAGACTTTGCCGTCCTCGGCGTACCAGGCCGGAATCCGATGCCCCCACCAAAGCTGGCGCGAGACGCACCAGGGCTGGATGTTCTCGAGCCAGTTGTACCAGGTCTTCTTCCAAGTCCCGGGAACGACGCGGATGTCGCCCTTCTTCACCGCCTGGAGCGCGGGAAGAGCGAGCTTGGCAGCGTCAACATACCATTGGTCGGTGAGCCATGGCTCAATGACGACGCCGGAGCGGTCGCCGAAGGGGGTCGGGATGATGCGGTCCTCAACGCGGACGAGCGCACCTTCCTCTTCGAGCTTCGCGACGACTGCCTTGCGTGCTTCCTCGCGGCGGATGCCGAGCAGGTCCTGCGGGATCAGGCCGTCCTGCGTCTGAACCACGAAGGCCTGGGCATCGAACATGTTGAGCATGTCCGCCGCTTTGAATCCGGCGCGCTTCCCGACCTCGAAGTCATTGAAGTCGTGGCCCGGGGTGATCTTCACCGCGCCCGAGCCGAGCTCCGGATCGGCATGCTCGTCGGCGATGATCGGGATCAGGCGGCCGGTGATCGGATGCTTGATCTGCTTGCCGATAAGCGCCTTGTACCGCTCGTCGTCGGGATGGACCGCGACCGCCATGTCGGCGAGCATCGTTTCGGGCCGCGTCGTTGCGACCTGGATCGCTCCCGTGTTGTCCGCCAGCGGGTAGCTGAGGGTCCAGAACCTGCCCTGGACATCCTTGGTCTCGACTTCGAGGTCGCTGATCGCGCTTTGGAACTTGGGATCCCAGTTCACGAGGCGCTTGTCACGGTAGATGAGCCCGCGCTTGTAGAGCTCGACGAAGACGTAGGTGACGGCGTGCTGGTAGCGCTCGTCCATCGTGAAGCGCTCGTGCGCCCAGTCGCATGACGCGCCGAGGCGGCGGAG
>DASQYQ010000320.1:0-4477 GCA_035639115.1 Sphingomicrobium sp.
GGCAGATGCTGATCGACGGAATCGAGAAGGATCCGGCTTGGAACGGCGGCAATTATGCCAGGAAGCCCGAGCAGGGGCTGAGGACTGCGGCATCGATCCTCGTCATTGCCGGAAGCGCACCGCTCAATTTCCAGAAGCAATATCCCACCCGCGAAGCAGCGGCTGCTCACGTCGAGCAGGCTGTGCCGAACTACGTCGCCGAGATGGACGCGAACGACACGATCTATCAGTTCGATTCGTCGCGGAACTACAATCCGTGGCCGAACCTCGAGAAGATCACGGCGCCGCTAACGTGGATCAATTCGGCGGACGATTTCATCAACCCGCGTAATCTCGACGTTCCGCAGCAGGCGCTGAAGCGCATGAAGAAGACTGCGCGATTCCGCCTAATTCCGGAGAGCAGCGAGACGCACGGCCACGGCACCCATACTTGGGCAGCGTTCTGGAAGAAGGACCTTAGTGAGCTTCTGGCGCGCTCGGAGAAGTGACGTCGTAGGCGGACACGTGGTTCATCGTGATGAGCCAGTGACCATGAATTTTCCGGAATAGCCGGGTGTTCACGCCTTCCGTCACGCGCGGGCCGCGGATGAGGCGGTACTGACCGATCAGCATCGCGGCGTCCGGCGCGAGGATGTCGACCTTCATGTTGTAGAAGTGGAGCTGGCCGCGCCGCTCGGCGGAGCCGCCGTAGTCGCGAACGTAATGGTCGAGCGTGCCCTGCCAGCCGTCCTGAAACTTGCCGCCCGAGACGAACACCACGCCGGGATTCTCGAAACCCGCCATGTAGCCGCGGAAGTCGCTGCGGTTCCATGCCTCCTCCATGCGATGGATGGTGCCGAGGATGGCGGTCTTGTCCGCCTGCGGGCTCGCGGCGGCGAAGGCGAGGAAGGCAAGCAGGCTCACAACTGGAACTGCCCGACGATCACCGTCTGGCATCGCCCTCCGAGCACCGCCCGCTCGCCTTCGAGGCGGCAATGCAGCATGCCGGTGCGGACGCTCGCCTGTAGCGCGGTGAATTCACTGCGGCCGAGCTTTTTCGTCCAATAGGGCACCAGCGCCGCATGCGCCGATCCGGTGACCGGATCCTCGTCGATGCCGAGGTAGGGAACGAACACTCGGCTGGCGATGTCCTGCTGCTTCCCTGGCGCAGTGACCACCGCCATTCGGCGGATGTTCTTCAGCGCAGCGAAATCAGGCTCGACGGCCAGCACCGCGTCTTCATCGGCGACTTCGATGATCGCGGCGTCGTTGTAGCCGTCCGCAAGCCAGACGGGACTATCCGGCAGACCGAGTGCCCGGCACAGCTCGGGTTCGCGCGCCTCGCTTAGGTTTGCAGCGCGCATGTCAAGCTCCAGGAGGTCGTCGCGGCGGCTGACGGTCAGAACGCCCGCTTTGACCGTGGCGAACCGGACGGGGTCGCTGTGGATCAGCACGTGCCCGGAGGCGATAGTAGCATGGCCGCACAGCTCCACTTCAGCGGCCGGAGTGAACCAGCGGAGCTCATAGTCGGCGTCGTCGCGCTCACTCGGCACGGTGAACGCCGTTTCGCTAAGGTTGTTCTCGGCGGCGATGGCCTGCATCGTCGAATCCTCGAGCCAGCGCTCGAGCGGCATCACCGCCGCCGGGTTCCCGGTCAGGGGCCGGTCGGCGAACGCGTCGACCTGGAAGAAGGGGATGCTCGTCAAGTGGCGCGCTCCGTAATGTCCTGGGGCAGCAAGGTCTCGCGGTCCGTCTGCCCCTCGGGATCGACGTGGATCAGGATTTCGGTGCCGGGATAGCGATGTTGCAATTCCTCTTCGACTGCATCGAGCCGATCGTGCGCTTCCTGAACCGTCCAATCGGCGGGAACCCAGACGTGGAACTGAACGAAGCGAAGCGTTCCGCTCTTGCGGGTTCTTAGGTCGTGCAGTCCTTCAAGCTCAGGATAAGCGGCGCACGCGGCGAGGAACTCCTGACGCTCCTCTTCGGGCCACTCGCGGTCCATCAGCTGATTCACGGACTCCGTCGAAGCCCTCCAAGCGCCCCACAGCAACCACAACGCGATTCCGATTCCAAACAGCGCATCAGCACCTGGAACGCGCAAGGCTTGGTCGAGGAGGAGCGCCACGATGACTGACGCGTTCAGGGCCAGGTCCGACTTGTAGTGGATGTTGTCCGTCTTGATTGCCACCGACCCGGTCCGCTCGATGACGTGCCGCTGATACCAGAGCAGGAAGAATGTGAGGACAATCGCGAGAACCGACACCGCAATGCCCGCTTCCATGGCCTGGGTTTGAGCGCCGTTGACGAGCCGGTCGGCAGCTCGCCAGCAAATTCCGATCGCCGAAACTGTAATGAGCACCACCTGGGCGAGCGCGACCAGCGCTTCCGCCTTGCCATGTCCAAAACGATGGTCCTGGTCCGCTGGTATTGCCGCGATACGAACTCCGAGGAGAGTCGTCAGGCTGGCGATCACGTCGAGCGCCGTATCGGCAAGCGAGCCAAGCATCGCGGTCGAGCCGGTCACATACGCCCCCCATGCCTTCGCGATCAGAAGCACTAGAGCGAGGCTCACGCTCGCGAGCGCTGCCCGAGTCGAGTGCACCGAATGTTCGGCGGCCGTTTTCGCAGTGGTCACGGGTAGAGCAGCCCTTCGCTCCAGCTGCCGTCGGGAGCGCGTGTGAAGACGCGCCGCTCGTGGAGCCGATGCGGACGGTCGCTCCAGAATTCGAAGCTCTCCGGAGTCACTCGAAATCCGCCCCAGTGCGGCGGGCGCGGGATTTCCTCGCCTTCGAATTTCTCGCGCAGCTGCTCATATCTGTTCTCGAACTCCGCTCGGCTCGGGAGCGACCAGGACTGGTTCGATGCCCAGGCGCCGATCTGGGAATCGCGGCTTCGGCTTGCGAAATAAGCGTCCGCTTCCTCGTCGGAGACGACTGAGACCGTTCCCTCGACCCGCACCTGGCGACGAAGCGGCTTCCAGTGGAACAGCAGAGCCGCGTGCGGATTGGCGGCAAGCTCACCGCCCTTGCGGCTCCGCCGGTTGGTATAGAAGATGAAGCCGTCGGGTCCGTGGCCCTTCAACAGAACCATGCGCACTGACGGGTGACCGTCGGAATCGGCGGTCGCGAGCGCCATCGCTTCGGGATCGTTGATCTCGCTGTCGCGGGCCTCGGCGAACCAGGAGTTGAACAAGGCGAAGGGATCGTCGGCCATGGTGGCTGCGCCTTAGGCTTGGCCTCGCCGGAACGGCAACCCATCTGGTCAGCAAGGAATCCTTACGGCATGGGAGAATGATGGCACTCGACCTCTACCAACGACTGGGGCTGAAGCGCGGCGCTAGCGAGGCGGAGATTAAGAAGGCGTACAGGAGCCTCGCCAAGCAGCTTCATCCGGATCGAAACAAGGACAAGCCCGACGCAGCGAAGCGCTTCTCCGAAGTCACCGCGGCCTACGACCTTCTCTCCGACAAGGACAAGCGCGCCCAGTACGACCGCGGTGAGATCGACGAGGACGGCAACCCCAAGATGCCGTTCGGCGGCGGCTTTGGCGGTTATTCCTCAAATGCCGGCCAACGAGCGGGCGCAGGTCCGCAAGGCTTTGAGAATTTCAACTTCGGCGGCGCCGAGGCGGGCGACCTCAGCGACCTGTTCGAAGGATTGTTCGGCGCGGCTGGAGCTGGGCGGGGCAGGGGCGGCGCGGGCGGACCGTTCGGCGGATTCCGCCAGCGCTCCGCTCCGCAGAAGGGTGCCGACGTGGCCTATCGGCTCAAGGTTTCCTTCGACGACGCGGTCGCCCTGAAGCCGCAGCGGATCACTCTCGCCGACGGGAAGACGATCGACCTCAAGCTTCCGCAAGGCCTCGAAGACGGGACCAAGATCCGCCTCGCCGGCAAGGGCCAGGAAGGGCCGGGTGGCCGCGGCGATGCGATCGTCACCATCGAGATCGGGAACCACCGCTTCTTCCGGCGCGAAGGCACCAACATCCGCCTCGAACTGCCCGTGACGCTCAAGGAGGCAGTCCTCGGAGCGAAGGTGAAAGTGCCGACTCCCGAGGGACCGGTCATGCTGACTATCCCGAAGGGCACCAGCTCGGGCAAGGTGCTCCGCCTCAAGGGCCGCGGCTTCTCGGCGAAGGACGGAAAGCGCGGCGACCAGCTGGTTTCCATCGAGATCGAGATCCCGGCCGAAGACGCCGCGCTGAAGCAATTTGCGGAAGGCTGGGACGGCGGCGGCAATCCGCGAGCAAGCCTGGGTGTGTAATCTCGGCCGCCAATGAGGGACCATAGCCCGCTTTCACCGGAAGAACGGCGCAAGCGCCTCGCGACGATGCGCGCGGCCTTTGGGACCGACGTCGAAGAAAAGCTCAAGCCGCGCCTGACCGCGTGGGAGGTCGTCAAGCGGGTCGCGATCGGCGTTTACAACGACGGCTTCATCCACGCCGGCAACCTCGCTTACCTTTCGATCGTCGCGCTCTTCCCCTTCTTCATCGTCGCTGC
>DASQYQ010000321.1:0-3304 GCA_035639115.1 Sphingomicrobium sp.
AGAGGAGGCTACCCGGGCCCTTGGCGCCAATCTTGATGACCCGGCAACGAAAGATGCCGTTCGGGATTGGCGGCGGACCGAGCGCAGCGTCGGGGTCGAGGAGCTTGCCTTCTCGCGCGATCTCCGAGTCGTGTCCTGCGGCCTTGGCCGCGGTGATTGCGTCCTGAAACGACTTGCGCCAGTCCGAGAGCCGTTGCCGGTCGTCCTCACTCGCGACCTCCTTCCAGGCCGTTGTCCACCGAGGGATCAGCCCCGACGGCTGCTCGATCACGCTGCACGACGAGCAGGCGAGCAAGGCGGCGAAAAGGAAAGGGGCGCGCATCGGCGTCAGCCTAAGCGGCGGTCCAACCGCCGTCCATGCTGAGGTTGGCGCCTGTGATCGACGCGGCCTCCTCGCGGCATAGGAAGAGGGCAAGGGCTGCAACCTGCTCGACAGTTACGAACTGCTTGGTCGGCTGGCCCGCGAGCAGGACGTCGTTCATGACTTGCTCCTTGGTCATGTTCCGCGCCATCATGGTGTCCGGGATCTGCTTCTCGACAAGCGGCGTCCAGACATAGCCGGGCGAGATGCAGTTGACGGTGATCCCGCTCGTTGCGGTTTCGAGCGCCACAGTCTTGGTGAAGCCCGCGATCCCGTGCTTGGCCGCAACATAGGCGCTCTTGAAGGGCGAGGCGACGAGGCTGTGCGCGCTCGCGGTGTTGATGATCCGACCCCACTTCTTCTTCTTCATCGCGGGTACAGCGAGCCGAGTCGTGTGAAAGGCCGACGACAGGTTTATCGCGATGATCGCATCCCATTTTTCCGGCGGAAAGTCGTCGACGGGCGAGACGTGCTGGATACCGGCATTGTTGACGACGATGTCGGGGTCGCCGAGCTCGTCCGCGCACCGCTTCATCATCGCTTCAATCTCTACCGGCTTCGACATGTCGGCGCCGTCGTGGATCGCGTCGAGCTCCTCGCACTCGCGGGCAATCTCTCGCGGATCTCCGAAGCCGTTGACCATCAGCCTCGCTCCCTCCGCGGCAAGCGCCTTGGCGATGGCAAGCCCAATACCGGAAGTGGACCCGGTGACGAGTGCAACTTTACCTTCGAGAATCATTCAGTCCTCCTTGCCGCCCGCTAGGCGCGCGACGCGGCTGATTGCAACCGTCGGCCGTGCGGAGCATTGGGCAGCCGTAACAGGAGACGGCGATGCGGTTCGGCGACGAGCGGGAAAGCACGAATTTTCAGGACGTCACCGGCCAGAGCGGAGGCGGCTTCGGCGGCGGCCTCGGCGGAGGCGGTCTCGGCTGCCTGTTGCCATTGGTCGCGAGCCGGTTCGGGATCGGCGGCGTCATCGTCTTGGTGATCGGCTATTTCCTCCTGAGCTCGCTCGGCGGCATCAACACTGGCGGGATGGGAAGCAACGCACCTAGCCAGCAGGTCGGCGCAGCGAACGGCAAGAGCACCCTCGACCCGAACACCGAAAAGTTCGTTCGGCAGGTTCTCGCTTCGACCGAGGACGTGTGGGGCAAGCTGCTCGGCGGCGGTTACACGCCGACCACGCTCGTCGCTTATTCGCGGGAATACGAATCCGGCTGCGGCGCAGCGCAGTCCGCGATGGGTCCATTCTACTGTCCGACCGACAAGAAGATCTATCTCGACACCGAGTTCTTCAATGAACTCTCGCAGCGTTTCCAGGCGCCTGGTGATTTCGCGCAGGCTTATGTGATTGCACATGAAGTTGGCCATCACGTGCAGGATCTGACGGGCACATTGGGTCAGGCGGAGCAATTGCAGGCGCGGGCGAGCGAAACCGCAGGCAATGCGATTCAGGTGAAGATCGAACTGCAGGCGGATTGCTATGCCGGCGTCTGGGCTGCCAATGCCAAGGACCCGCAAGGACAGCCGGTGATGGAGCCCGGCGATTTCGAGGAGGGCATGCGCGCCGCAGAAGCGATCGGCGACGACACGCTCCAGCAGCAAACCCAGGGAAGGGTGGTGCCCGACAGCTTCACGCACGGGACATCGGCGCAGCGGATGAATGCGCTACAGACCGGCTATAAGAGCGGCGATCCGAACGCCTGTAAGTCGCTCTAGAGTCTGACCAGCATCTTCCCGATGTTCTGACCCTCGAACAGGCCGAGGAACGCCTCGGGAGTCTTCTCCAATCCATCGACAATGGTCTCGCGCGACTTCACCGCGCCGCTGCGGAGCCAAGCGGCCATTTCCCGGTGGAATTCGCCCATTCGCGACTGGTAATCGAACACCAGGAAGCCTTGCAGCCGAATCCGAGCCGCGATGATCCGCATGATAAAGCGGAGGCTCGTCGGCTCGCTCTTGTTGTAGCCCTCGATCATTCCGCAGATGGCGAAGCGGGCATTGTTCCGAGCGATCGCAAGCGCCGCGTCCAGATGGCTTCCACCGACATTGTCGAAGTAGACGTCGATGCCGTCGGGGGCGGCGGTGGCGAGACTTTTCAGGATCGGTCCGGCGCGATAGTCGATGACCTGATCGGCGCCGAGCGAGCGGACGTACTCGCACTTCTCCTTGCCTCCAGCCGAGCCGATCACGGTCATGCCCTTGGCTTTGGCGATCTGCACGACCATCGAGCCGACCGCCCCTGCCGCCGCGGAGACGAACACAGTTTCGCCTTCCTTTGCCGAGGCCGCGTCGAGCAATCCGAAATAGGCAGTTGCCCCCGTGATCCCAAGCGCACTGAGGAACTGCTGCGTGGAAGCGCCCACGTCAGGCAGTTTCATGACGGTGCGGGCGGACACCACGGCCTCGTCGCGCCAGCCGCCCATGTGCATGACGAGATCGCCAGGCGCGAAGCCGTCAGCTTTGCTTTCGACCACCCGCCCGACCGCGCCGCCCTCGAGTGGCTGGCCAAGCTGGAAGGGAGGGACGTAGCTCTTCACGTCATTCATCCGGCCCCGCATGTACGGGTCCACCGACAACCATTCGTTGCGAACTCGAATATTGCCGTCTTCGAGCGGTGGAAGCTCGGTCTCCTTCAGTTCGAAATTGACGAGAGTCGGCATTCCTTGCGGGCGGCTTTTCAGGTGCCAGGCTTGGGCCATTGATCATGCCTCCAATCGGCTCGCGCATAAGCGCCGTCGCGCGCACATGAAAGGACCCGGCGGCGAAGGGGACGGCGCCGCCGGGTCCAAGAAAGCCTCCCACGGCGGAGGCTCAGCTCGCTACCGCTTTAGCGATAGGTGCCCTCGAAGCTCCGATTGAGGCCGCGCGGGCCCATCTCGCCCTGGTCCTCGCGTTCGAAGAGCGCTCGGCTGCGGCTCTCGTCCCGCCAGCGGTTCTTGG
>DASQYQ010000322.1:0-5664 GCA_035639115.1 Sphingomicrobium sp.
ATGAGGAGCGCCGAGGCGCCGTGGAATGCAGTCGGGACGGTCAAGCCGACCGGCTCGCGCGCGAAGCTTGCGACTACGCAGGAGCAGCATCTGATGGACGGCGAGGTCGAAGGACTCGTTCGCACCGTCTCGCCCGAGCACCCCTCGGCGGCGCGTCCGGGCGAAGAGGACCAGAGCTCCTTCTACCCCGAATGGCCGCAGGGCAAGCAGGCCTGGGGGATGGTGATCGACCTCGACCGCTGCATCGGCTGCAACGCTTGCGTCATTGCCTGCCAGGCCGAGAACAACGTTCCCGTCGTCGGCAAGGGCCAGGTCTACGAGGGCCGTGAGATGCACTGGCTTCGGGTCGACCGCTACTATGCCGGCGATCCGGATGACCCGGAGACGCATTTCGAGCCGGTGCCCTGCATGCATTGCGAGCAGGCGCCGTGCGAGATGGGATGCCCAGTCCATGCGACGGTGCACAGCCCCGAGGGGTTGAACCTGATGGTCTACAACCGCTGCATCGGGACGAGGACGTGCTCGAGCTACTGTCCGTACAAGGTCCGCCGCTTCAACTGGTTCGATTACACCACCGACGCACCGGATCCGACCGCAGCGCAGCGCAACCCCGACGTCACCGTTCGCGGGCGCGGGGTGATGGAGAAATGCACCTACTGCGTCCAGCGGATCGAGGGAGCGACGGCCCGCGCCGACATAGAGAACCGAGCGGTGCGCGATGGCGAGGTGATGACCGCCTGTCAGCAGGCATGTCCGGCGCAAGCGATCAGCTTCGGCAATCTCGCGGACTCCAACAGCGCCGTCGCCGAGCAGCGGAAGAGCCCGCGCAACTATTCGCTTCTCGCCGAACAGGGGACTCGGCCTAGAACGACCTATCTCGCAAAGATCGGGGACAAGGCCGATGGCGAGTAGAACGCTCCCGCTCAGCGAGACCTATCGCGACATCACCCGCGAAGTCGCCCGAGTGCCGCTCAAGATGCCGGCGCGGATCCCGTGGTTGATCGCCTTCATCCTCAGCCTCGCGCTTCTGTCGCTCTTCCTTGCCTCGATCACCTATCTGTTCGCGCGCGGAGTCGGCATCTGGGGCCTCAACATCCCGGTCAACTGGGCGTTCGCGATCCACCTTTACGTATGGTGGCTGGGCCTCGGCCACGCCGGGACGCTCATCTCGGCGATGCTTCTGCTGATGGGGCAGGACTGGCGAAACAGCCTCAACCGCTTCGCCGAGGCGATGACGGTGTGCGCGGTGATCTGCGCCGGGATGGAGCCGATCATCCACCTCGGCCGGCCGTGGTTCCTCTACTGGATGTTCCCCTACCCCGCGACGATGGGCGTGTGGCCGCAATTCAGGAGCCCGCTCGAATGGGACGTGTGGGCGGTGATGACCTACCTGATCGTCTCGATCCTCTTCTGGTACATCGGCCTCGTCCCCGACCTTGCGACGGTGCGCGACCGGGCGAAGAAGCGCAGCTGGCAGGTGTTTTTCGGGATCTTCGCGCTCGGCTGGCGGGGTTCGGCGCGGCACTGGGCGGTGTGGAACAAGACCTATCGCACGATCGCGGCGATCGCAGTTCCGCTGGTCGTATCGGTGCACAGCGAAGTGTCGCTGCTGTTCGCATCGGGACAGATCCCCGGCTGGCACTCGACGATCTTCCCGCCATATTTCGTGCTCGGCGCGGCATTCTCCGGCTTCGCGATGGTTGCAATGATCGCGATCGTCATGCGCCACACGTTCCAGCTCGGGCATATCGTCACCGAGCGCCATCTCGACGTGCTCGCCAAGGTCACACTCGCGATGGGAATGATGACCGCCTACGGCTACGTCTTCGAGGTCTTCGACGCATATTATTCGGGCGAGCTGCGAGAGATCGCAACGCTTCACGATCGCTTCTTTGGCTATTATTCCTGGGCCTATTGGGGCGCGGTCCTCTGTAACTTCGTTCCGCTTCAAGGCCTGTGGTTCGAGCGCGTCCGGCGCAGCTCGGTTTTCTTGTTCCTGATCAGCACGTCGGTCGTCGTCGGAATGTGGCTCGAGCGCTACATGATTCTCGTCACCAGCCTCTACAAAGACTTCCTGCCGTCGAGCTTCGGCTACTACCATGCCAGCTTCTGGGACTGGAGCACCTACATCGGGATGCTCGGGCTGTTCATGACGCCGTTCCTGCTGTTCGTCCGCTTCCTGCCGTCGATCTCGATCTTCGAGGACAAGGAAGTGCTCGAGAGGGAGAAAGAGGCGGCGCATGGCTGACCGGCTCCTCGGGCTCATCGGCGAGTTCGGCACTGCCGATGCACTCCTCGACGCGACCAAGCGCGCAAAGGCCGACGGCTTCGGCTGCATCGATGCATTCAGCCCGTTCCCGGTCGAGGGAATGGACGAGGTGCTGGCGTTGAAGCGGGATCATCGTATCGGCTGGATCACGATCGGCGGCGGAATCTTCGGCATCGCCGCGATGCTCGCAGTGCAGCTATTCGTTAACATCGATTATCCGATCGAGGTCGGCGGCCGTCCCTTGTTCGCCTGGCCCGCATTCTTCGTCGTCGACTTCGAGATCATGATCCTGTGCGCGGTGACGTTCGCCGTCGCAGGAATGCTGATCATCAACCGGCTTCCCAAGCTCTATCATCCGCTGTTCGGGACGCCGCGGTTCGGGCTCGCGTCGGAGGATCGCTTCTTCCTCTACATCGACGCCGCGGATCCGAAGTTCGACGAGGAGCGCACGCGCACCTACCTCGGCGCCCTTGGCGCGTGGACCGTCGAGGCCGTTCTGCCATGAGGAAGGCGCTCCTCACATCCGCCCTGCTGCTCGCCGCGTGCAACCAGAATTTGACGATGAGCGACCAGCGCAAGCTCGACGAATATGAGCGCTCCACCATCTTCCCGAACGGCAAGGTGCTCCAGAGTCCGGCCCCGGGAAGCGTGTCGCGCGAGCAGGACCTCGGCAATGTGCTGGCCGAAAAGCCGCCGATGACGCTCGCGCTCGTCCAGCGCGGGCGCGAGCGCTTCAACATCTTCTGCTCCGAATGCCACGGCTACGGCGGAGACGCCGACGGAATGGTCGTCCGCCGCGGCTTCCCGAAGCCGCCAAGCTTCCACGACGCACGCCTGGTCAACGCACCGGACGAGCTGTTCGTGAACGTCATCACCAACGGCTATGGAGCGATGTACAGCTACGCTGACCGGGTACCCCCGGCGGACCGCTGGGCAGTCGCCGCCTACATCCGAGCGCTGCAACGGATGAGGCCCCCGGTCGAGGGCGACCCCAACTTCCATGGACCGAGGCCGTGACCCGCGACCGAGCGCTCCTCATCGGCGGCGTCGGCCTCGTCGGCTGCGCGATCGGCCTGGTCTTTGCTCCGCGCGAGGCGCTTGCCGCGTGGCTCGTGTCCTGGCTTGGCTGGGGCTCGATTCCGATCGGCGCGCTCGCTCTGCTGATGCTCGTCGCGCTCATCCCGGGAAGCTGGCGGCAGTTCTACGCTCGGCCGCTCGTCATTGGGGCGACCCTGATGCCGATCGTCGCAATTGCGATGATCCCGCTTCTGGTCGGCGTGCAGCTGATCTATCCGTGGTCGGCTGAGGGCGCGACCCGAGGATATGCCGCCTTCAAGGCCGATTGGCTGTCGACCGGCTTCTTCGTCGTTCGGACGATCGCCTACCTCATCCTGCTGAGCTTGATCGCCTGGGCGCTTCTCGCCGCCGCCCCACGACTTCGCGGACCGATCGCGGCCGCGGGCGTGATCGCCTACGCGCTGATCGGCTCGCTGATCGGCATCGACTTCGCCGAATCGACGCAGCCGGACTTTCACTCGTCGATCTACGGGCTGCTCGCTTTGACCAACCAGTGGCTGGCCGGAATCTCCTTCGCGATCCTGCTGGCCCTGTGGGGTAGCAAGGGAAAGGCGCCGCTCGCCGCAGCCGGGGTGCTCGTCACCGCTTTGCTGATCTGGGGGTACATGCATGCGATGCAGTATATCGTGATCTGGGCCGGAGACATTCCGGCCGAGGCGCGTTGGTATGTCGAGCGCGGCCGCCATGGCTGGGGAGCCCTCGCCTGGCTTCTCTACGGCCTACAGGGCTTGGCTTCGATTGCGGCGCTTCTATCGCCGAAGGTGCGAAACAGCAGCAAGGCAATGATCGTTCTTGCAGTGCTGACGCTGGTCATGCGGCTCGTCGAGCAGGCGTGGCTCGTTCTGCCCGGCCTTCCGGGCATCGGCTGGCCCGTCGCGCCGCTGATCCTCGCGGCCTCGCTTGCGATGCTCGGCTTCGGCTGGGCCGGAGCAGAGGCGCTGAGGCGGCCCGAAGAAGCGTGGAACGAATCCGAATGGGTCGGGAAGGCAAGGAGTGCGTAATGAGTAGAGCCAACCGGATCGTCGTCGTCACTGGAGGAACCGCAGGCATAGGACGAGCAACTGTCCGCGAATTTGCCCGCAACGGTTATGACGTGGCGATTCTTGCGCGCGGCAGGGATGGGCTCGAAGCGACGAAGAGCGAGGTCGAGCAGCTTGGCCGGCGTGCACTCGCGATCCCGACCGACGTCGCCGACTGGCAAGCCGTCGAGGAAGCCGCCGACCAAGTCGAGCGCGAGCTCGGCCCGATCGACTTGTGGGTCAATAATGCCTTCGCCGGGATCTTCTCGCGCTTCCTCGATGTGACTCCGGACGAATATGAGCGCGTCACGAAGGTCACCTATATCGGCCAGGTCAACGGCGCCCGAGCGGCGCTGAAGCGGATGCTTCCGCGCAACCGCGGCAAGATCGTGTTGGTCGGCTCGGCGCTCGCCTATCGCGGAATCCCGCTGCAGTCCGCTTATTGCGGCGCCAAGCACGCGATCCAGGGCTTCATCGATTCAATCCGCTCGGAGCTGCTTCACGACCAGACGAAAGTCACCATCACGATGGTCCAGATGCCCGGCGTCAACACGCCGCAGTTCGACTGGATCCGGGCAAAGCTCCCCGGCCAGCCGCGGCCGATCGGCAAGGTTTATCAGCCGGAGGTTGCGGGCCGCGCCGTCTATTTCGCAGCGCACACCGATCGCAAGGAGGTCGAGGTCGGAATGCCGACCGTGCAGGCGATCTGGGGCGACAAGCTCGCCTCGAGCCTGCTCGACCATGATCTGGCGCGCGTTGGCTTCAAGGGCCAACAGCGGCCCGAGCGCGTGAAGCCGGACCGAAAGGACAATCTCTTCGAGCCGGTCGCAGGCGACCATGGCGCCCGCGGCAGCTTCAGTGACGAGGCGGTCGACAGCAGCGCGGAGCTCTGGATCAGCGAGCACAAGAAGGAGCTTGGCTTCGCCGCTCTCGGGGCAGCAGCGGCGGCGGGCGTTGGTTTCATGCTCGCTTCGCGAAGCGGCAACGGGGGGAAGGCAAGAGCGAAGCAGCGGAACTGAGCCTTGCTTGCACGACTCCAACCCGAGCCTTCTAATCGGCCACTGATTGCTGTCGCTGCGGCGACGCTCGCAACCGCTGCCGGAATCGGCTGGCTGCTTCAGCGGGCGTGGGAACCGAAGGGCGATTCGAACCATCGAGCCGCGCAGGCGCTCGGCGCTGGAGCGGCGATCCTGTGCGCCAGCGTCGCGCTCGACAGCGCGCTCGAGCATTTTCGCGGCGAGTTCAAGGACCGCGCCATGTTCGTCGGTCCGGCGATGGCGCTGATCGGACTTGGTGCGG
>DASQYQ010000323.1:0-5943 GCA_035639115.1 Sphingomicrobium sp.
TCGAGCTGAAGGCGGCTCGGGCGATCGCGGCCGAGCTTGCGCAACGACACATCGTGCTCCCGCTCGACCTTCGTGCTTTCGGCGGATCAGCGCTGACGGCCGACATCGACGTTCCGAAGGACGGCGTCGGTGAGGGCATCCCCGTGACCTACGTTCCGGCGCGCAACACCATTTTCCTCAGCCTTGCCCTGGGTCTGGCGGAAGCGGGCGGCGCGCGCGACATCTTTATCGGCGTGAACGCGCTCGATTATTCGGGCTATCCGGACTGCCGGCCCGAGTTCATTGCGGAGTTCGAGCGCGTGGCAAACCTCGCGACCAAGGCCTCAGTCGAGGGCGATCGCTTCGCGATCCACGCGCCGCTCCAGCAGCTGAGCAAGGCCGAGATCGCTCGTGAGGCCGAGCGGCTGGGGCTTGACGCGGCGCTCAGCCACAGTTGCTACGATCCGCTGCCGGACGGCAGGCATTGCGGGCAATGCGATGCGTGCCGTCTTCGGGCCAAGGGCTTCGCCGAAGCGGGCCTGGAAGACCCGACCATCTACGCATGAGCTACGCCGTCAAGGAATGCTTCCTGACCCTCCAGGGCGAGGGGGTTCAGTCGGGCAGCCGCGCGGTGTTCCTGCGCTTTGCTGGCTGCAATCTTTGGTCGGGCCGTGAGCAGGACAGGGCCACTGCAAAGTGCAGCTTCTGCGATACCGATTTCGTCGGGACAGACGGCGAAGGAGGCGGGAAGTTCGCCTCGGCGGACATGCTTGCCGCCCATGTGGAGACGCTGTGGGGAGCCGGTGCGGATAACCGGCTCATTGTCATAACCGGCGGCGAACCGATGCTGCAGGTCGACACTGAGCTGGTGGAGGCGCTGCATGCGCGCGGGTTCCGAGTCGCGGCCGAAACGAATGGCACGCTTCCCGCGACTCCGGGCATCGACTGGCTCTGTGTCAGCCCGAAGGCGGGAACTGATGTCGTTCAGCGATCCGGCAACGAGCTGAAGCTCGTCTGGCCTCAGGAGGGCATCGATCCGGGGGAGCTAGAGGGCTGGGCCTTCGAGCATTTTCTCGTGCAGCCGATGGATTGCGAGCATGCGTACGAATCGGTCGAGGCGGCGATCACGCTCGCGATGGAACGGCCGAAATGGCGCTTGAGCCTCCAGGCGCACAAGGTCGTGGGACTGCCCTAGCTACTCGCTATTGCTGGTCGCGTTCGAAGCGGCGTTCGAGGCGGTCGGCGAGACCGGCGGCTTGCTTGCGGCCGATGGGGAGACGGTCTGCGGCTTCGGCTTCGGGAAGGACGAAGCGTTCCCGACATCGTTCGACACATTCCCGACGTCGTTCACGGGAGATTCGGCGGCCATGTTCGCGGCATCGCCAGTTACCGCATCGATCGCGGTCACATCGTTGGAGACGATATTCTCTGAGGTGAGGTTCTCGTCAACGTTCATATTGTTGTCGTGCTGGTCGTTGTTCGAGCAGGCGGCGAGGGCAAGAGCACCGGCAATTAGGATCAGGGCTCGCATCGAAGACTCCAGAGGGCAAAAAAAGAGGCTGCCGGCAAGTACCGGCAGCCCCTTGAAAAGCCAACGCCCCCGAAGGCGGAGGCGTGAATGCTTACATCGCGTTGTTGGTCGTCGCGTTTGTTGCCGCGGCGTTGCCCGTCGCGTTCATGTCCGTCGCGTTCATGTCCGTCGCGTTCATGTCCGTGGCGTTCATGTCCGTCGCGTTCATGTCAGTCGTCGTGAGATTCTCATCGACGTTCATGGTGTTGTTGGCTTCGTTGTTGCTGCTGCAAGCCGCAACCGCCAGGGCCGCGCCAGCGACCAGGATAAGAGCACGCATTCAAGACTCCCTATTTATTGCGATCTGCAGGGGTCACCCCCGGCGCAAATCGCGCGAACCATAGTCTGAAGCGCAAGCTTCCATCAAGACTCTTTACACGGGCGTGACAAAGCCTTGAGAAACGACGAGAAAGTACGCCTCAGGGCGGCATCAACCCCGTCGAGGCCCATTTGTTTCCCCTGTTCTGCAAGGCTCGTGACGCCGAATTCGGCTATCCCGCACGGCACGATGCCCGAGAAATGCGACAGATCGGGCGCGACGTTGATAGCGAAGCCGTGGAGAGTCACCCAGCGCTTCACGCGCACTCCAAGTGCGCCGATCTTGGCCTCGTCAGGCCCGTCACCGACCCAGATGCCGATGCGGCCGGACGCGCGGTGCGCGTCGACTCCAAGCTCGGCGAGAGCGTCCATGATCCAGCCTTCAAGCGAATGAACGAAGCGCCGGATATCCTTCCCGCGCTTTTCGAGATCGAGCATCACATAGCCGACGCGCTGCCCCGGTCCGTGATACGTGTACCGGCCGCCGCGGCCCGCATCGTAGACGGGGAAATGCTGCGGGTTGAATAACTCGGCGGGGTCGGCGCTGGTCCCCGCGGTGAACAAAGGCGGATGCTCGAGAAGCCAGACGCATTCCGCCGCCGTGCCTTCGCGGATCCCCGCTGCGCGTTCCTCCATGAACCGCAGCGCCTCGTCATAGGGAACGGGCGCATCGCTCACGCGCCACTCGATGTCTTCGAAGCTGTCCATTGTCGCACCCGACATGGTCGCCCTCTCAATTCCGGGCAAGCTGCGTTGCGTCATTGCTGATGCGTCCGCATAAGGCGGCGAGGAAATGGGGTAAGACGGATGAAATTGTCGCTTTCGCGGGCGTGGGAGGAAACGATGGGAGTGCTGGCGCGGGACGGACGTCTGTTCGTTGCCGTGGCACTCGCGCTGTTCGTCCTTCCCGGCTTGATCGTCAATGTGAGTATGCCGGATATCGTCCCGGGACAGCTTCCGGCTGGTGGCCCGTGGGTAGCTGTCGGGATAATTGCCCTGCTCATCTCGCTCGTCGGCCAGCTTGCGACGGTCCGCCTTGCGATGGAGCCGCATGTCGCGGTCGGCGAGGCGATCATGCACGCCCTCCGGCGGCTTCTTCCGTACATCGGCGCAATGCTGCTCTGGCTGGTGCCGCTGCTGCTCATCGGTTCGGTTCTTTACGCCGTCCTCGAGATGAACGCGGCGAACCCGCCCGTGGTCGCCTCGCTCGCGCTCATCGTGCTGTGCGTTGTCCTCGGGTTCATTGCAGTTCGGATGATCCTGGCGTCGGCTGTCGCATGCGCCGAGGATGACGGTCCAGTGACAATCCTGAAGCGCAGTTGGGAGCTTTCGAAGGGCAACTGGTGGCGTCTCTTCGCCTTTCTCCTGCTATTTGGAGTGGGAGCGCTGTGCCTCATCTACGCGGTCGACAGCGTCGTCGGCTTGCTCGTCCGGATGACCTTGGGAAATGCCGGGCCGCGCTCGCTCGGAGGATTGGTTATCTCGATCGTGAGCCAGCTGGTGAGCGCGTTGCTGTCGGTCATTCTGTTCGTGATGCTCGCGCGTATCTATGCCCAGCGCTCCGGCAAGGTGACTGGGGCTTCGGTGCCGAGCAGCGGGACCTGAGGAGCGCAGTCTTTCGGAAGAACGCCGAGGAGGCGCGGGTCGGGGAAGCGCTCTATCGCGCGTCTGTACGGAGTGAAGCCGGCGCGCCTGTAGGCAGATAGCGCCGACGGATGATCGAGCGAGCAGGTGTGAACGTGGACCCGGTCGACACCTTCGCGCCACGCTAGCCTTACTGCCTCGGCGAGGAGCCATTTGCCGTGCCCCTTGCCGGCCAGCTCCGGGACCAGGCCGATGAAGGCGAGCTCGCATTCGTGAGGCTCTCGCAGGTCTAGTTCGACTATCCCCACTTCGTGGTCGTTCTCGTCGCGGACCGAATAAAGCTCGACCTTTGGGTGCTGGATGATGGCGGCGAGATGCGAGTCGTCGATCGTCAGCCGCGAGAACCACAGCCAGGGCGCTCCGACCAGCCGGAAGAGATGGCGATAGTGGTCGGGCTCCGGTGCCTCGACCCGGTGCAACGACAGGGGGGACCAATATTGGTGCTGCTCCGGCAGTGAGCGCATCTCGAGATAGGTTACGACTGCGGCGAGCTCACCGTCGGGGACAGCCTCGTAAGTCATTTCCATCTCGCGAGTGGCGGCAGGCTCATCAGGATAGCGTCGACGTTGCCGCCGGTCTTTAGGCCGAAGAGCGTGCCGCGGTCGTAGAGGAGGTTGAACTCGACGTACCGGCCGCGGAATTCGAGGAGGCGTTCCAGGTCCTCATCGGTGAAAGGCATGCTCATCCGTCTGCGGACGAGTTGGGGAAAGATGTCGAGGAAGGCCTCGCCGACGTCCTTCGTGAAGGCGAAGTGGGCGTCGAAATGGTCTTCCAGATAATCGTAGAAGATGCCGCCGACGCCGCGCGCGACGCCGCGATGGGGGAGCCAGAAATATTCCTCCGCCCATTTCGAGAAGCGCGGATAGAAGGTCGGGTCGTGCGCCGCGCAAGCAGCGCGGAGGCGGGCGTGGAACGCCTCGGTGTCCTCGGCATTGGGAATCGCTGGATTGAGGTCGGCACCGCCGCCGAACCACCGCTTCGTCGTCGTGAGGAAGCGCGTGTTCATGTGGACGGCGGGGACGTACGGATTGGCCATGTGCGCAACCAGGCTGATCCCGGTGGCGAAGAAGCTCGGGTTCTCCTCGGCGCCGCGGATGCTCTTGGCGAACTCGGGCGAGAAGGCGCCGCCGACGGTGGAGACGTTGACGCCAACCTTGTCGAACACCTTGCCGGCCATCTGGCCACGCACGCCTCCGCCGCCAGCTTCGCCCCCCGAGTCGGTGCGATCCCACGGCGTGTAGGTGAAGCTGGCGTCGGAACCGGCTTCGCGCTCTATCTCTTCGAAGGCGGCGCAGATGCGGTCACGCAGCGACTCGAACCAGTCGCGGGCGGCTTGTTGCTGATCGTCGAGCTCGAGCATTTGACCGCGTCATTGCGGCACCGCGCAGCAGACGCAAGCGGCGACATGGCAAACATGTAATGTCAGCATAAATCCGCGGTTCACCGTTGCGGGACCACCCGCGTGTCCACAGGGCGACATTTCACAAAGGATTGAGCCACATGAAGAAATTGCTTGTTAGCGTCGCGCTCGGAGCGTCGATCGCTTCGACGCAGGCGTTCGCGCAGGATGACCGCGGAAGCCGCGGCGGCTGGATGCAGCAGGACATGACCCGCCAGCAGGCGCAGCAGATGGCCGACCAGATGTTCCAGCGCTTCGACACCAACCATGACGGAATCCTCACCCGGCAGGAGGCTGAGCAGGCTGCTTCGCAGTTCGGCGGCCGCGGTGCGCGGATGATCGACCGCATGTTCGGCGACGCGCAGTCGATCACGCTGCAGCAGGCCGAGCGGCAGGCCCTGGCGCGGTTCGACCGCCAGGACCTCAACCATGACGGCACTGTCACCGCTGCCGAGCGGCAGCAGGCGCGCGAGGCGATGCGGTCTCAGCGTCAGGCGCCGGGCGCGCCGCAAGCGCCGCCACCGCCTCCCGGTCAGTAAGCGCGGCGCTGAGCGCCGACGAGCATTCTAAGGAGCATTGCGACTGGGCGAGGCACTCCAACCTTGCCCTCGAGCCACAAGCTCACGGCCGAGCGCGAGACGCCGATCGCCTGGGCGAGATCGTTCTGGGTCCGGTAGCCGAGGCTGCGCATGGAGGAGCGGAGCTCGTCCGGCGACATCGATGCAAGCATTTCACGATTCTCGTTCAAATCGCGTCGGCTCCCCGGTCGCCGGTGCGGATTCGGATCGCTTGTTCCACGTCGATCACGAAGATCTTGCCGTCGCCGATGCGGCCGGTGCGCGCAGCCCGCTCGATAGTTTCTACAACCTGCGGACATAACTCATCCGCGACGATGATTTCGAGTTTAACCTTGGGCAGGAAGTCCACCACGTATTCGGCGCCGCGATAGAGTTCGGTGTGACCTTTCTGGCGCCCGAATCCCTTGACCTCGCTGACGGTCAGGCCCTGCACCCCAATGCTGGAAAGGGCTTCC
>DASQYQ010000324.1:0-2809 GCA_035639115.1 Sphingomicrobium sp.
GGCGAGCTTGTACTCTACGAGTGCGTCGACTTCCCGCTCCAGTGGCGGCGCAGGAAGGTGATCATGCCCAAGGTCTGCGCGGACACCATCGTCTTCGAACATCACGCACGCTGGTGGATGCTGACGAGCATCAAGGGTGAGGGGCGGGCCGAGAATAGTGCGGAACTGCATGCTTTCTATGCCGAAGACCCGCTCGGGGGATGGCAGCCTCATGCGCAAAATCCCATCATTATGGACGCATCGAAGGGGAGGAACGGCGGCGTTCTGACTGACGAAGAGGGCCGTACCTATCGGATTGCGCAGCGCGCCGGGTTCCGCACCTACGGCGAGGGATTCGCCATCTTCAGCATCGATGAGTTGACGCCCGATTCCTACCGCGAGACGCTGGTTCGTGAGATCAAGCCCGATTTCTTCCCCAATCTTGCCGGCACCCATCATATGCATTCGCAGGGCGGATTGACGGTCTATGATTTCAGCAGGGATGAACGACCGTGACCGCCTCCGTCGGGGCGGTCGCAAGGACCGCCAGTGAGCTCGAGGAGCTGATCCCCGAGTGGGACCGGCTTTATAACGATAGCCGACCTCGGAACCCTTTTCTGAGCGCCGACTGGACGAAGGCGTACCTCGAAACCGTCTGGGTCGGAACCGATCCATTTGTCGTCACCCTGCGGTCACGCGGCCGTCTAGTCGGATTGGCACCGCTGTGCCTAGAAAAGCGAGCAGGATTTCGTGTGCTCCGTTTCATCACCGAAGACCGCTCCGACTATCTCGGCTTCCTTTGCGCCAGCGACTATCCTGCCGCTGCGCAGGAACTGATCGATAAGATTGTCGCGCTTGCAGAGGAGTGGGACCTCGCAGTCCTCGAGCACCTCGCTGCCGACTATTCCGCACTGGCCGGCCTCGAATTTCCAGCCGCCGTCGACTGCCACAGCACCGTCGCGACGACGTCGCGCTACACGGCGGCCGATGTCGGTTGGGACGAGCTCCACGAGGTCGGGCCCCGGTGGCTCAAGCGCATAAGAAAGCGGCTTCCGCGCTTCCTTCGCGACGGCTGGGTTCTCGAGTGCTTCACCGGCGCCGAGGCTGCAGCCAGGCTCGATCTCGTCGCAGAAGTCGAAGCTCGATCCTGGAAAGCCCGTGAGAATGTTACGCGGCTTCAGCCGGGCGGCGGGCAGGAGCTTCTCCGTCGCGCATTCGAAACGCTTGGAACGCGCGGTGAAATGCAATTGTGGATGGCCTTCCTCGATGGACAGCCGGCAGCGTACAGGATCGATTTCGTTCTGCCGGGAAAGGTCTGGATCTATCAGTTGGGATACGATCAGCAGTTTCACCGGGCGAGCGTGGGCTCGTTCCTCGGTTATACCGCCCTTGAGCAGGCATGGCGCTCAGGCGCTCGGGAATATGATTTTCTCAGCGGAGACGAGCCATACAAGGTGGAGCGAACGCTCGCTTCACGGGCGATCCGCCACCTCGCAATCCACCCTCGGACGATTCGCGGCCGTGCCGCATATGCGCTGTTGCTCGCCCCGCGTTGGTACTTCAAGGAAGTGCAGGTTGTGCGCACGATGTTTCGTGGCGTGAACAGCTTGGTGCGTGCGGCCCTCCAGCGCCGATAGGAAAGTCCCCGGGGAGGGTGCGAAGCAATAATTTGTTAACCCTTTCGGCCCACGGTGCCGGCGGGCGGAAAGAGATGGCGATCTTGGCAGAACTCCATCCGCAGCGGCGCACCAGTGAACGGCGCGTGGCGCTGCGCCGCACCCTGCAGCTGATTGTGCGGGGCGAAACGCCGGCGGGCGACTCGGCGCAGGTGCTCATCCACGATATCTCCGTCACCGGCATTCTACTCGAAACTTCTGCCGATCTCCTGATCGGCGAGACGATCGAAGTTGAAGTTCCGGAAGGCGGTCCGACCACCGCGATCGTGATGTGGAACAGCGGCCGTTTCTTCGGCTGCCAGTTCCACGGTCGTATCTCGCCAGCCGCGGTGAGCGCGGCGGTCCTTCGCAGCCCGTTCGAGAAGACCTCTGCCGATCTTAGTCCGGATACGCACGAAAAACGGGCGAAGGAGCTCTCGCCGACTGCAAAGGCATGGATCCTCGTCGGCTTGGTCGTTGCGACTTGGGCGCTGATCTATTTGCTCGTTAAGTGGTTCGCCTGACGCATCGGTCAACTGATCCGCGTCAAGAATTCCCGCTCTGTCGCACGGGAACGATTATCGCAATCGACTGAATATGGGTGCGACTTCCAACGCGATCCGTGGAAGGGTGCGCATGTGGGCAAGCGGCATGGGGCCGAAAATTTCGGGCTTTGTCGAACCATCCTCCGCGTCGATTCGTAGACGTCGGTCGGGCTACGGGGCCGCTGCCCCGGATGTTGTGAACAGCTGATTCGCTCGATCGTCGCCGAAGCGCTGCCGACCGAGGGATGTGTCGAAACAGGAATAATAGAGCACGGCCGGGGTTTGCAGGCTCGGTCCCGCGCATTTAGGAAACGCCGAAAAGGGTAGGGGGGCACGTGAAAGTCGCGGTCATCGGTCTTGGTTATGTTGGGCTTCCGCTGGCCGTGGCTCTTTCGGGCAAGCATGATGTCGTTGGGTTCGACATCAGCGCCGCGCGTGTCGGCGCGCTCCGCGAAGGAACCGACTGGACAAACGAGATCTCCCGGGAGGAGCTTGGAGCCGCAAAGCTCGAGCTTACCGGCGAGGCGGGTGATCTGCGCGGCTGCGACGTGTTCATCATCACCGTTCCGACTCCCATCGACGAAGCCAACCGCCCCGATTTTGAGGCGATGCTGAGTGCCTGCGCGATCG
>DASQYQ010000325.1:0-2782 GCA_035639115.1 Sphingomicrobium sp.
TGATTTGCGGTCGCCGCATTCCGTGCACGGAACTAGTGCCATCTCGCCCCTCCCGACGATTTGCGCGAATTGGGGTAAAGGATTCCAGCGATCCGCACAGGTGCCTCCCTCTCGTTAACAGACGGCCCGCTATAGGCCTTCTATCGGGAGCGGTTTACCCTCGGCGTCTATCTTGAGAATTCTACGCACGAGAATTTCGACTTGATCCGCCACGCGCCCGATTAGAAGCTCCCACTCCCGGATTTGGTCTCGGTTTATTTCCCACTGATACGTCGCGTCGGCTATATGGAGACGATAACCTGTGGTGCGGCCCTTTGGTTCGCCCTCCATCGTACCCGCCTCCGCGTCCCAAATGCCTTTCAGCCAACATGGGCGATGGGCACATACGTTCCGAACTCGACGGAAGTCCGCCAAATCTTGAATTATGGTCCAGACTCATAAAATCCACCACACGATAGCAGCGACGAGGCAGACGGAGGCCAGGAAGTTTCTGGCAAGTCTGTCGTAGCGAGTGAAAATGCGACGGAAATCCTTGAGACGGCAGAACGCATTTTCGATGCGGTGCCGCTGCTTGTAGGACCGTCTGTCAAAAGTGAAAGGCTGCTTGCGGTTTGATTTGTTGGGAACAACAGGTTTGGTGCCGCGATTTTCCAGCCACTGCCGCAACTCGGCGCTGTCGTAGGCCCTATCGCCCAAGAGCTTCTTCGCTCTCTTGGCGCGCCGGATCAGGCGTTGTGCGGGTGGGCAATCGTGCGCCTGACCGCCGGTCAGCAGGATGGAAAGAAGACGGCCTTTAGCATCTGCGATTGCATGGATTTTCGTATTGCGCCCGCCGCGCGAGCGTCCAATAGCTTGGTTCTGTTCCCCCTTTTTGCGCCCGAGGCCGAGCGGTGCGCCTTGATGTGGGTGGAGTCGATCATCTGCGTATCGGTCGATCTGCCGCGTGCCGCCAGCGCTCTGAACAACCGCTCCCACACGCCGCGCTCCGCCCAGCGTACAAAACGATTGTAGATCGTCGTCGGCGGACCGTATTCCGGTGGGCAATCGCACCACCGGCACCCGCTCTTGATCACATGTACGATGCCGCTGATCACGCGCCGGTCATCCACCCGCTCTTTGCCGCGCACGTCGGTCGGCAAATGCGGTTCGATCTGCCGCCATTGCTCATCGCTCAGCCAAAACAAATTACGCCGCATCGTCCCGCTCCGAATCACTCAAGCAGATCGAATCAGCAACCGATTCAGCCGACAATGACTTTATTGAGTATTGACCCTAGCATTACAGTTGCTGTTTCTTTTTGAGGTGGGCGCTGCGGGCTTCGGCTTGGTGGGCGCGGCGCCAGAGCGACCATGCGATGACGTGTGCGGGTTGGATGCGCCGTTGTGCGAGTTTGAAGGCGATGCGACGGATTTCCTGGACCGACCATCGGATCAGGAGCGCTGTTTGGTCCGAAGACGGAGCATCGTTTTTTTGGGCAGCGGCGCAACATTGGCGCGGTGACGGATGACAGCCATCATGGCGAAGGCGAGCATGACCAACGAGACGTGCCGGTGCCAGCCATGCCAGGAACGGCTTTCATTGTGATCGAGGCCGAGTTCGTTCTTGGCGGTTTCGAAGCTGTCCTCGATAGCCCAGCGATGGCCTTCGACCGATACCAACTTGTCCATGGGCGTGGCCTCGGGGCACCAGGTGGAGAAGAAGGCCAGATCGCCATCGGCGATGTTGCGGCGGATCAAGAGACCCCGCGTCCACTGTCCGGTGAGGGCGCTGTTGTATTGGCCGGCATCGAGATCGGCCAGTTCGAGATAGGCCCAGTCATGCAGGCGCGGACCTTTGGTTCCTTCTCCCGCCGATAAGCGGCGCCACGCGCTCTTGGGAAGCTTGCGCACGATCTTCACGGCGCTGCCGCCGACGAGTGGCTCCTTGCCCCAGGAATGGAACACATGATTGGCGGCAACGCCGAGAACATAACCTTTGCCGGCCTTGCGGAGCATCGTCTCGATCTCTCCCGTGCCGTACACGCTGTCCGCCGCAACGAAGGAGAACGGTATCTTTGCGGCGACTGCGCGCGCGATCATCGCCCGCGCAATTTGGGGCTTCGTTGCAAAACCCACAGCGTCTGGCACATGGGCCGCCGCCATGCGTTCGGGATCGTCCGTCCACGCTTTCGGCAGATAAAGCGTCCGGTCGATGAAGGCATGGCCGTGGCGCGATACATAGGAGGCGAATACCCCAATCTGGCAATTGGTGATCTTGCCCGCCGAGCCCGTGTACTGGCGCGCAACACCGCACGACGCCTTACCCTGTTTCAAAAAACCGGTCTCGTCGATGACAAGAACCGCATCCTTATCGGCGAGCGTTTCCAGAGCGTAATCGCGCACAATGTCGCGCAACGCATCTGCGTCCCATCGCCCACGGCCCAGGACCGCCTGTTGACGCCATGGGCCGGGATCGCCCGCCGCCTCAGCGCGCATCCAGCCCGTCTTGCGCGGTTCGTTTCCCAGAAGCCCATCCAGAAACTGTCCCGCCGATGCCGCCATCCGCTTGCGACGGAACAAGCAACCAATCCGCCCCTTCACATCTCGTAGCGAAGATGCCCAAAGCTCAAGCGTCGTCTCAATCGATGCTCCCACCAGCCATGATCCTCCGAATCATGGTTGCCCATGGATTCAGAAGTCCAACTAAAGCGCAACTGTAATGCTAGACCTCGGTAATGTCGTTGCGTTCGCGCAGCCGATGCACCGTACCCGGATATTCGGAATCGAAATGTGGGTAATCGGAT
>DASQYQ010000326.1:0-2535 GCA_035639115.1 Sphingomicrobium sp.
AGGCCGATCATCTCCTTGTTGGGGTCGACGTGCTTTCCGGCGCGCGCTGCAAAGGTGCGCGATAGGACGCTCGTGTCCGCGAACGAGACGAGGGCAACGGCGAGACCGCCTTCGAGGATCGGCAGGAAATCCGTCGAGTGAAGCCAGGGAATGGTGAAAGCGGGCAACCCCTGCGGCACTGGGCCAAGCACCTTCACGCCATAGTTGGCCGCGAGGTCGAACCAGTCGGCGATCAGCGTTGCGGCCACCACCGCCACCAATATCGCTCCCATTCGCTTATGGGCCTTGAGGACGAGAATTGCGACGAGGGTGCCGGCGCCCAGCGCAGTGCCGGCCCAGTTCGCCTTTCCGGCGGCGACGGCCGAACCGATTGCCCAGAGATCGCGAAGAGGTCCTGAATGTTCAATCGAGAAGCCGAACAGCTTTGGAAGCTGAGTGATCAGAACGGCGAGAGCGATTCCGTTCATGAAGCCGTAGCGGATCGGCTTCGAAAGCAGGTCAGTGATGAAGCCGAGCCGCAATAGCCCAGCGCCAATGCAGGCCATTCCCGAGACGAGCGCAATCGCCGAAGCCAAAGCCACGGCTCGAGCGGGGTCTCCCGCGGAGAGCGGCATCACCACTCCAAGAATGATCGGAGCAAGCGATGAATCGGGTCCGAGGACCAGGATTCGGCTCGGACCGAAAAGCGCATAAGCGATCAGCGGTACGATCGTCGCGTAGAGCCCGTTGATCGGTGGAACGCCGGACGCGACGGCATAAGCTATTCCGACCGGCACGAGCATGGTGGAGAGGACGATCCCGGCGACCAGGTCGTTGCGCAGCCAGCGAATGTCGTAGTCGCGCAAGGCTGCAAGCCCGGGGAGCCAATCCAGCGGGCTCTTGCTCGGCCGAACGCCGCTACTCGTCCTTGCAATGCTCCTCTGCACGCCGCCGATCTCGCAAGCGCTAGAACGCTTCCCGAACGCGCTTCGCTTTGTGGAAGTCGATATCGTCCTTGTAGCGGTGCTTGTTCGACCTCTTGGGAAGCTTCACCTTGTCACGCTTGCTCCGCTCGTACGGGATTTGCGAAAGGATGTGCTTGATCCCGTTGAGGCGCGCCTTCTTCTGGTCGTTGCTCCACAGGACGTACCATGGCGCATGGCGAGTGCTGGTTGCCTTGAACATGTCGTCCCTGGCACGCGAATATTCATACCAGCGCGTGTAGGACTTGAGATCCATCGGGCTGAGCTTCCACTGCTTCAGCGGGTCGTCGATCCGTTGCTCGAGGCGCTTGTCCTGCTCCTTCTGGTCCACCTCAAGCCAGAGCTTGATCAGGATTACGCCAGCGTCGACAAGCCAACGTTCGAAGACCGGCACGCCCTTCAGGAATTCCTTTACGACGCGTTCCTTGGTGTAGCCCATCACCCGCTCGACGCCCGCTCGATTGTACCAGCTGCGATCGAAGATCACGACTTCGCCTACAGCCGGGAAATGCTCGATGTAGCGCTGCATGAAGAGCTTCGAACGCTCGCGTTCGTCGGGTGCCGGAAGAGCGACGACACGGAAGGTGCGCGGGCTCACGCGTTCCACGATTCGCTTGATCAGTCCGCCCTTCCCGGCGGTGTCGCGACCCTCGCAGACGATGATTACGCGCGCTCCAGTGTCGCGAACCCAATCCTGCAGGTAGCAAAGCTCGGTCTGCAGCTTGCGGAGCTTCTTTTCGTAATCCTTCCGCGAAAGCCTTTGCGGTCTTTCCGCTTGCGGCTTCCTCGAACGATCCTGTTGCGAAGTTCGGACGGCTGGTGCCTCGGATGTCGGAATTTCCGGCGCAGGATGTGCAATGTTCATGGGGACCTCCATGATCCGCGCCGGAACAAACATGCCCGGTCGTCCACCGCCATCCGTGATTGCCCTTATTTGGACGTTTACACGTCCCGGAGGAGAAACGGCTCAGAGCCTCTCCCCCCTTCGCCGACGCTCACTTCTTCTGAATGCCGTTCGTGTCGATGGGCGAAAGCGCCTTGAGCTCGGTTAAGCCCTGTACGCTGACTTTCGCCCAATCCTTGAACATGTCTTCGAAGTCTCCCCAATTGCTGGCGGACGTTCGAAGCGCGGGCCCCTCGTCCCCGGCAAGCTGCTGATCGATTGCACGTCCGAGGAGCTGGTTGGTGAGCGAGTCCCGAACCTCGATGACGAGTGCGGCCTGGCCTGCGTTCGCCGTGAAGGTCATTCCAGTGCTGGCGCCCGTGTCGGGAGCTGTGACTTCCACGTTCATCACGGCGACCGACACTCGAAGCACGTCGGGCCCTGGAGCGCTGACGATCGCATAGCCCGCCTTGATGAACTCCTGTCCGAAATATTTGTCGAACTCACCAGAGGCCTTGGTCATTGCAGTGCGCACGTCGGCTTGCGTCACCCGGTTGCCGAAGCCTGCAGAGGAATCATTATAGTTCTGGAGCCAATCCTTGCGCAGTGAGATTTCGACCGGATCGTACTCGATCTTCGAATAAGGGCTGAAGTTCGCATTGGGGAGCAGGTAGACGAACTCCAGCTTCT
>DASQYQ010000327.1:0-2512 GCA_035639115.1 Sphingomicrobium sp.
CGGGGAAATCCCCAAATTTCCAGCGGCTTGGCGACCGGAGTGAGGATCTTTTCGATCTCCTCGGCGAGGATGGTCCGGAGTCCGCGCTCATCGAGACGCTCGAACTTCTGCTGGGCGATCGCCTCGCGGATCCGGCGCGACGCCTCGGGGCCGAGGTCGGACGCAATCAGCGCCTCTTCGATATCGTCGAGGGTGGCTGTATCGAGCGCCGCGCGGCTGGTCAGACCGGTCAGATTGTCGGCGACCCGTTCCGCAGTCTTTTGAAAACCGCCGCGCAGGCGGTCGAGCCAGCTCATGCCCACACCGCCGTCAGGTGATTGCCTTCAAGTCCGGCGATACGCGCGAATCCCCTTTCGCCCCGGGCGGAACCCGCGATGGCGAGTGGCGCGAAATTGTCTGCATGCCCCTTGCCGCCGTTCTCGATAAGGACCGGCTGGATGGTGCCGATGAGGCTGCGCAGCCATCTCGTGCGGCGTTCAGCTGCGGCTTCGCGGAGGCGCGCGGCTCGCGCTTTAACCACCTCGCGCGCAAGCTGCGGCATGCGCGCCGCCGGAGTGTCGGGCCGAGGGGAAAAGGGAAAGACGTGGGCGGCTATAATGTCGCAATCCTCGAGTAAATTAAGGCTGTTCAGTGCCATCTCTTCAGTTTCTGTCGGAAATCCCGCGATCAGGTCCGCGCCGATCGTTGCATCCGGCCGGGCCGCTCTGATGCGCTCGACGGTGCGGACCGCGTCTGAGCGGCTGTGGCGGCGCTTCATGCGCTTGAGGATGAGGTCGTCTCCGGCCTGGAGCGACAAGTGGAAGTGGGGAAGGAGCCGCGGCTCGCCGGCGATGAGCTCGAACAGCGCATCGTCCATCTCGACATTGTCGAGCGATGACAGCCGAAGCCGCTCCAGGCGAGGTTCTGCCGCCAACAGGCGCTTGCAGAGGTTGCCGATGCCGCCTTGATAGTCGGTGATGTCGACGCCCGTCAGGACGATCTCCTTGGCGCCTCGATCGATTTCGCGTGCGACGGAGGCGCGGATCAACTCGAACGGAAGCGAGCGGCTTGGCCCGCGGGCTTGCCAGATCGAACAGAAGGTGCAGCTGTGGTCGCACCCGTTCTGCACAGCCACGAAGCTTCGCACATGTTCTTGGAAGCCGCCTGGCGCCATGACGTCATTTGCCGCCAAGCTGTTGAGTTTGGCCGCGTTTCCGACGACTCGGGAAACCTCGGGCATTGCGCCGAAAGCGGCTCGGTCGAGCTCGGCAGCGCAGCCCGTGACGAGGATCTTCGCGGACGGACGGCGACGGTGCGCACGTCGGATCGCCTGCCGGGTCTGGCGGACGGCCTCGTTGGTGACCGCGCAGCTGTTGACGACGATCCATTCCTCGCCGGCGGGCGCCGTCCGGGCGATCGTCTCGCTCTCGGCGAAGTTGAGGCGGCAGCCCAAGGTGATCGTCTCTACCGTCATTGAAGCGCGTCGAGATCGAGCTCGCCTTCAAAGACGTGGGTGGCGCCGCCGCGCATGAGGATCTGCCGGCCGGGAGCCCAGTCGATGGTGAGGCTGCCGCCGGTCATGTCGACCCTCACCGGTGAGGCAGCGCGCCTGGTCGCAATCGCGGCGACCGCGCTTGCGCAGGCCCCCGTGCCGCAGGCCAGAGTTTCGCCGGCGCCGCGCTCGAAGGTCCGAAGCTTGAGCCGGTCGTGCACGTAGGTCGCGACATTGACGTTGATTCGCTCGGGGAAGGCTGGATCGTTCTCGATCCTCGGACCGAGCGTCTCGAGTGGAATTTCCCGGGCATCGGCCACGAAGAAGACGAGGTGAGGATTGCCGACGTTGACGGCGAACGGCTGCTCGAGGCCGTCCCAGGCCATCGGCAGCGCCGCAGTGTCCATCGGGTAGGCGAGCGGGATATCCTCCCACGCGAAACGCGGCTCACCGATCGCCACCTCGACTTCCGCGCCGAGGTCGGCCCCGGTAAGAAGCCCGCCGTCGCTGTCGATGTTCGACGCGCCTGTCAGCCGGACGACGCAGCGCGTGGCATTGCCGCAGCTTTCGACTTCCCCGCCATCGCTGTTCCAGATGCGCATTCGAAGGTCGGCGGTCTCGCTGGGCTCGAGCACGATGAGCTGGTCGCAGCCGACTCCAGTCCGCCGGTCCGCAATCGCTCGCGCCAGCGCATGGGTGACCTCGAACGGCTCCTGACGAGCGTCGACGATCACGAAATCATTGCCGAGACCATGCATCTTGTGGAAGTGGCGCCGCATTGGGCGCGTGACTTAGGGAGCGTCCTGAACTTAGTCCACCTGCGAGGTCCCAATGCCGAGAGCTGCCAACGACGTAATGCAATCGGTGATCTTCTCCGCGGTGCTCGACGCCGTCGCGGCGCTGAAACGCGCGTCGGGCGGGCTTCCGAATCAGTTGCTTCGTGACGTTCAGGCGATTCACCCGAACGTGACCTTCGCCGATCTGCCCAAGGAACTTCAGGATCAGATCGCGGAGAGCACGCGAACGGCATTCACGCAGCTG
>DASQYQ010000328.1:0-3544 GCA_035639115.1 Sphingomicrobium sp.
AATGTATGTCTTCAAGATCGTTCACGGTTCGATCGGTCGCCTGGCGATGGCCCGAGTGCTCGGCGGCAAGATTTCCGAGGGCTCTGATCTCAAGAGCGGCGATGGCGATCACGCCCGCGTCGGCTCGCTTTTCAAGGTGCAGGGCGAGAAGACCCAGAAGCTCAGTGAAGCGGAGGATGGCGACGTCGTGGCGGTCGCGAAGATCGATACGGTCAAGGCGGGCGAATGGCTCAGCGCGGGCAAGGCGCCGCTACCGATCGACATCAGCTATCCGGCGCGGAATTGCGCCATGGCTATCGAGCCCGCCGACCGCAAGGATGACGTCAAGCTGTCAGGGGCGCTGCAACGTCTGGGTGAGGAGGATTCTGCGCTCGTCATCGAGCATGATGACGCCAATCACGAAATCCGACTGCGCGGAGTTAACGACGAGCATCTCAACACCGTTCTCGCTCGCCTGAAGCGGCGATTCGGTGTCGAGGTGAAGGGCCACACGCCGACGGTGGGCTATCGTGAATCGATCCGTAAACCCGTCACACAAAAAGGCCGCCACAAAAAGCAATCGGGCGGCCATGGCCAGTTCGGTGACGTGATCATCGAAGTAAAGCCGCTCCCGCGCGGATCGGGCTTCGTGTTCGAAGAGCGGATTCACGGCGGTTCGGTGCCCAAGCAGTGGATTCCTGCTGTCGAGGATGGCGTCCGTGAGGCGATGGAGAAAGGCCCGCTCGGGTTCCAGGTCGTCGACTGTTTGGTCTCCCTGATCGACGGCAGCTACCATAGCGTCGACAGTTCGGAACTCGCCTTCCGTCTCGCGGGCCGAATCGCGATGCAGGAAGCCCTTGCAGCCGCGCAGCCGCACCTGCTCGAGCCGATGCACAAGCTCACCGTCGTCTGCCCGTCGAGCTCGGCGAGCCGGATCACTTCGGCAATCGCTGGACGTCGCGGCCAGATGCTCGGAATGGGTCCGCGCGACGGATGGGCCGGCTGGGACCGCATCGATGCGCTGATCCCGGAAGCCGAACTGTCGGGCCTCGAAGCTGAACTGCGCTCGCAAAGCCAGGGCCTCGCCACCTACGAGGCGGAGTTCGACCATCTGGCCGAGCTCAACGGCCCGCTCGCGGACAAGGTAATCCAGCAAAGGGTCCCTGAACCGGCGTAGCCTGTCCGCCGTACTTCCCCTAAGCCGGTGCCAATGAGGCACTGGTTCAGGGACCAGCATTTCCGGTCGCTGCTCAAGAACAGCAGCTATCTCGCGATCTCTCGCGTCGTTGCAGCGATCGCGGGAATCGCCACCGTGTCCCTTGCCGCGCATGCGCTCGGGCTGCTGCTGTTCGGCGCCCTGATCCTCATCGACAGCTATGCGAGGGCCGTCAGCGGAATCGCCAAGTTCCAGTCCTGGCAGCTGATCGTCCGCTACGGCAGCCGAGCGCTCCTCGGGGAGCACGAGGAATTCAAGGCATCGACGGGCTTCGCATTCGGGCTCGACGCCATCAGCGGCGTCGGCGGAATGATCGTCGCCGCAGCGCTCCTCCCGTTTGCGGCCTCTTGGGTCGGGATCGCTCATGACCAGCTTTGGCTGGCAATGCTCTACTGCACGCTGCTCCCGACGATGGCTTCGGCAACCCCGGCCGGCGTCCTTCGCTCGCTGGATCGGTTTGACCTCATCAGCTGGCAGAGCTCGGCTACGCCCATCATCCGGGCCAGCCTGGTCGCGGTGGCTTATGTCGTGGGAGCGCCGTTCCCTGCCTATGTCGCAATTTGGTATGTCAGCACTCTCGCAGGCGATCTTTTCTTTTGGTTCCTGGCGTGGCGCGAGATGCGCCGCCGCGGCCTTCTGGAGGGGATTCGGCCAACGCTCCGGCCCGAAACGCTGCCGGGCGCGTGGCGCTTCGCGATCCACGTCAATTTGACGGCAAGCGTGCAGGCCGCTTGGGGCCCGATCGCACGGCTCGTCGTCGGCGGTCTCCTCGGACCGGCCGGCGCCGCCTTGTTCCGGGTCGCGTCAGTGCTGTCCGACAGCGCGAGCAAGCCGGCCGACCTCCTCGGCAAGGCCTTCTATCCGGAAATCGTGCGGATGGACTTGTCGACTAAGAAACCGTGGAAGCTGATGCTGCGAGGCACCGCCCTTGCGAGCGCACTCGCGCTGCTGGCGATTCTTATCTTGCTGGTCGGCGGGAAACCGCTCGTTTCGCTGCTGTTCGGCAAGCAGTTCGTCGGAGCCTATGATGCCCTCATCATCCTGATTGTCGTGCCGTTCCTGAGCGTTCTCAGCTTCCCGCTGCCCGGCATGCTCTACGCTCTGGATCGTCCCGATGGACCGCTCAAAGCGCGCATCATCGGGACGGTGCTTTATTTCGTTATCATCGGGCCATTGTCGTGGAGGTTCGGAGTCAACGGCGCCGCAATGGCCTTCGTGATTGGGAACGTCGGGACGGTCGCGACGATGATGTGGCAGCTGCGCAGCGAATACAGGCGCGTCCGCCCACCGAAACCGCAGGCTGCAAGTCGCTAGAGCGACTCCTCTTCAAAGCCGCGCTGCTTCACGAGCCTGTCAAGCTCGACGAGTGTTCCGAGAAGGCTCTCCATACGATCGAGCGGCCAGGCATTGGGGCCATCCGACTTTGCATTGACCGGGTCAGGGTGGGTTTCCATGAAGAGACCCGACACTCCGGTCGCGATTGCCGCGCGCGCCAGCACCGGCACGAATTCGCGCTGACCACCCGAGCTCGTTCCCTGCCCGCCCGGAAGCTGGACACTGTGAGTCGCGTCGAACACCACTGGGCATCCCGTTTCGCGCATGATGGCAAGGCTGCGCATGTCGCTGACGAGGTTGTTGTAACCGAACGACGCACCCCGCTCGCAGACCATGATTGTGTCTTCGTTGACACCGGCGGCCTGGGCGGCGCCCCGCGCCTTTTCTACGACGTTCGTCATGTCGTGCGGCGCCATGAACTGTGCCTTCTTGATATTCACCGGCTTGCCGGAGGCGGCGACGGCGTGGATGAAATCGGTCTGGCGGGCGAGGAATGCAGGCGTCTGGAGCACGTCCACCACTTCGGCGACCGGCGCGATCTGCGGAATGTCGTGAACGTCAGTGAGAATAGGTACTTCGAGCGCAGTCTTCACTTTCTCGAGAATTCGTAAGCCCTCGTCCATTCCGGGTCCGCGATAGCTTTTGTCCGATGAGCGGTTGGCCTTGTCGAAGCTCGACTTGAATATGAAGAAGAGTCCGAGCTTGTCGGTAATGTTCTTGAGGCGCTCCGCAGTGCGGAGCTGCAACTCCTCGGTTTCGACCACGCACGGGCCGGCGATGAGGAACATGGGCTGATCGAGCCCGACGGTGCGGCCGAGAAGATTCATTCGCGGCTATCTAGGCGAGAGAGTCGACGACCGCCACCGGGTGCCAGGAGCCGAGGCCATAACGCTCGCCAAAATCGTCCGGGAACGGCTCGCCGGCGTGGATTCCCCCCGCAACGAACACCGTGTCGAAGCCCATCCGCGCCGCCCCGAGCACGTCCGTCTGCAGGCCGTCGCCGACAGCGAGCAC
>DASQYQ010000329.1:0-2692 GCA_035639115.1 Sphingomicrobium sp.
GTGTTTTGATCGAACTCAATCAACATCAAGAAGGCCGCTTAAGAGGAGCCCGCCATTCGCGGCGGGCCCAAGTTCAGGGAGGAAGAACGCCGCCGTGCAGAACGACGTAAGCCTCCGGCCTGGGCCGCCTTGCCAGGCAAAGCAGAGTGGTGAGAACTGTCCTTATGGACAGTGATAAGCGCAGTGCCCAAATCGAGCGTCTCGAAGTAGTGGAAATGGGCCGGCGGCGGCGCTGGTCGGAGGACGAGAAGCTCAAGATCGTCCTGGAGACGTTGCAGGCACCGCGGCAAGTGTCGGCGACAGCCCGGCGATACGGCGTCTCGCGATCATTGCTTCTCAAGTGGCGGCGGTCATTTCGAGCCGAGCAGAATGACGCAGCAGGAAGCCAAATCGGCTTCGTGCCGGCTACGGTGATCGCGGAGCCCGAGCCGCCGATACCTGCGCAAGCATTGGCCAGCAGCGGTGCGATCGAGATCGAGTTTGCGACCGGGGCGCGGATGCGGATCGCGGGCGCGGTGGACGCGGCGACAGTGACGGCGGTAGTCGCGGTCCTGTCCGATGGACCACGACGGCGATGATCCCGCTTCCGACGGGCGTGCGGGTGTGGCTTGCCACTGGTCACACCGATATGCGCAAGGGCTTCCCGTCTCTGGCTTTGCAGGTGCAGCAGATCCTGCAGCGCGATCCCTTGAGCGGTCATCTGTTTTGCTTCCGCGGACGTCGTGGCAATCTGCTGAAGGTGATCTGGCATGATGGCCAGGGTGCGTGCCTGTTCACGAAGCGCCTGGAGCGCGGTCGCTTCTTATGGCCGAGCCCAGCTGACGGCGTGGTGACGATCTCGTCGGCACAGCTCGGCTATCTGCTATCCGGGATCGATTGGAGACACCCGCAGGAGACGTGGCGACCGACATCGGTGGGCTGAAGCTTTTAACTTGCGGATGGTGATGGATGTGATTCCATCCTCGATGTGACTGCTTCCGAATCGCTCCCTACTGACCTTGCCGTAGCACATGCGGTAATCCTCGCCGAGCGTGCCGCACGGCTGGAAGCGGAGGCGGTTGCGGCGAGCGCCAAGGCTGAGGCCGCGCTGATCGGCTACCTCAAACTCGAGATCGAGAAGCTGCGTCGTCAGATTTACGGCAGCCGCTCGGAGCGCAAGGCTCGGTTGCTGGAGCAAATGGAGCTTCAGCTTGAGGAGCTGGAAGCAACTGCGACCGAAGATGAACTGGCCGCTCAAAGGGCGGCGGCCCAGTCCCAGACCATCAAATCCTTCCAACGCAAGCGGCCATCGCGCAAACCGTTCCCCGACCATCTGCCGCGCGAGCGGGTCGTGATCGCCGCGCCCGAGAGCTGTCCCTGCTGCGGATCATCGAAGTTGTCAAAGCTGGGCGAAGATATCACCGAGACGCTGGAGGTCATTCCGCGGCAATGGAAGGTGATCCAGACCGTGCGCGAGAAGTTCTCGTGCCGGAACTGCGAGAGGATCGCCCAGCCGCCGGCGCCATTCCACGTGACGCCGCGTGGCTTTGCCGGCCCCAATCTCCTGGCCATGATCCTGTTCGAGAAGTTCGGTCAGCATCAGCCTCTAAACCGCCAAAGGGAGCGCTACCGGCGCGAAGGTATCGATCTGAGCCTCTCGACCCTGGCCGACCAGGTCGGCGCCTGTACGGCGGCCTTGCAGCCACTTCATGCGCTGATTGAGCGTCACGTCCTTGCCGCCGAGCGGCTGCACGGCGACGATACCAACGTGCCGATCTTGGCCAAGGGCCAAACCATCAAGGGCCATATCTGGACCTATGTCCGTGACGACCGGCCATTTGGCAGCCGAGCTCCGCCGGCAGCGCTGTTCTACGCCTCGCGCGATCGCCGTCACGAGCACCCAGTTCGGCACCTCAACGGCTTCTCCGGCATCCTGCAGGCCGACGCCTATGGCGGCTACAACGAGCTGTACGAGGCTTCACGCCCACAAGGACCAATCACCCCCGCGCTGTGTTGGGCGCACGCTCGGAGGCAGTTCTTCGAGCTGGCCGATATCGCAGCCAATGCAAGGCGCGGCAACAACGCGACGGCGATCTCGCCGATCGCGCTGGAGGCCGTCAGACGCATCGATCTTCTGTTCGACATCGAACGCGGCATCAACGGTCAAAGCGCTGCACAGCGATCATGGGTCCGCAAGGAGCAGAGCGCGCCACTGCTGGCGACGCTCGAAGGGTGGCTGCGCGAGCAACGCGCTCGCCTGTCAAACTCATCCGCTGTCGCCAAGCCGATTGATTATATGCTGCGCCGCTGGGATCGGTTTGCCCGCTTCATTGATGACGGCCGGATCTGCCTCACCAACAATGCCGCCGAGCGCGCCCTGCGCGGGTTCGCCCTCGGAAGAAAGTCGTGGCTGTTCGCGGGCTCCGAGCGCGGCGCCGACCGTGCCGCTGTCATGGCCACGCTGATCATGACCGCAAAACTCAACGACATCGATCCGCAGGCCTGGCTCGCCGATGTGCTCGCTCGCATCGCCGACACCCCGCAAGGTCAACTCCAAAAACTGCTACCTTGGGAATGGAACAAGGCATTGGCACAGTCCGCGGCCTGACACCCCCGCGGCCCAGGCCGGAGGGTTACAAGTGCCCGGCCCCGAGCGCATCATCTATCGGGACGGCAAAGAACAAGTGGTCGTGGAGAAAGAAGTCGTCCGCTT
>DASQYQ010000330.1:0-2100 GCA_035639115.1 Sphingomicrobium sp.
CATCATCGCGGCAAGCTCGTCGGCATAAGCCGGCTCGTAGTGGCGGAGGCCGGGCTGGCCGAGAGCGATGAGCGGCGGGTTGATCGATTGGTGGGCGCCGCCTTCGGGGCCGAGCGTGATTCCGCTCGGTGTGGCTACGAGGAGAAAGCGCGAGTCCTGGTAGCAAGCGTAGTTAAGCGCATCGAGACCGCGGGCGATGAATGGGTCGTAGAGAGTGCCGATGGGGAAGAGGCGCTCGCCGAAGAGGTCGCCGGACAGGCCGGCTGCGGCGAGCATCAGGAAAAGATTGCTCTCGGCGATTCCGAGCTCGACGTGCTGGCCTTTATTGCCGCCACTCCACTTTTGCGCCGAGGCAATTTTTGCTTTAGCAAATAAATCGTGCATTTCCGTTCGGCGGAAGAGGCCGCGCTGGTTCACCCATGCGCCGAGATTGGTCGAGACGGTCACGTCCGGCGAAGTGGTGACGATGCGGTCGGCGAGCGGGCCGCCTGCCTTCGACAGGTCGAGCAGGATCCGGCCGAATGCCGCCTGGGTCGATTGCTCTTCGCCCGAAGGAGCGGGCAGCGCCGGGATCGATACGGTCCCGAACGCGCGCGCGCGCTTTTCCCGAGCGATGCGCGCGCGCTCGATCGCGGCTTCGAGGCCGGGGCGGGCATTGTCGCCGACGCCTTCGAGCGGGTCCCACTCGTGGCCCTCGCGAACGCCCATCGCCTCGCGCAGCGCCGCCGTCTGCGTCGGGTTCATAAGTCCGGCGTGATTGTCCTTGTGGCCCGCGAACGGCAGCCCGAAGCCCTTGATCGTCCACGCGATGAAGAAGGTCGGGACGTCGTCCTGAGCGGCGTCGAACGCCTCGACCAGAGTCTCCATGCAATGGCCGCCAAGGTCGGTGAACAGCGAGCCGAGCGCCGAATCCTCAAATTGCTTGAGGAACCCGGCCGCCTGTTTGCCAAGATCGGCCTCGATTCGGCTGCGCCATGCGGCGCCGCCCTGGTAATGAAGCGCGGAGAGCTCGGCGTTCGACAGTTGCTCGAACCAATTTTTCAGAGCCTTGTTGCCATCCAGGGCGCGGCTCAGTTTCTTGCCGTAGCGAAGCTTCACCACGCGCCAGCCGCAGCTCCTGAAGATCTCGTCGAACCGTTCGAACATTCGGTCGGCGCTGGTCGCGTCGAGGCTCTGCCGGTTGTAGTCGACGATCCACCACAAGTTGCGGACGTCGTGCTTGGCGCCCTCGATTATGGCTTCGTAGATATTGCCTTCGTCGAGCTCGGCGTCGCCGATCAGTGCGACGAAGCGGCCGCGGTCGGCTTCGTCCATCAAGCCATGAGCGCCCAGATAATCCTGCACCAGGCTGGCGAAGAGGGTGATCGCGACCCCGAGGCCCACCGAGCCAGTGGAGAAATCGACCGGTATCTTGTCCTTGGTTCGGCTGGGGTAGCTTTGGGCGCCGCCGAACCCGCGGAAATTCTCGAGCGCCGCGCGCGATTGCGAGCCGAGCAGGTAGTGGATCGCATGGAGCACCGGACCGGCGTGCGGCTTGACAGCGACTCGATCGTTCGGGCCGAGCGCATGGAAATAGAGGGCGGCCATGATGCTCGTCATCGAGGCGCAGCTTGCCTGGTGGCCGCCGACCTTCAATCCGTCGCTGTTGTCGCGGACGTGGTTGGCGTGGTGGATGATCCACGCCGACAGCCAGCGCAGGCGGTCGTCCATGGTCTTCAGCGCTTCGATGTCGGTGGTCACGGGCTTCAGCATGCGCCGCCCCTAGCCTTTGAATCAGGCCTCCGGAAGCGTCTGGAAATTGTCGATCGCGTTGAAGATGCCCGAGATCGCCTGCCGCTCGGCTTCGGTCAGCTCGGGCCGCCAAATGTCGAAAAGGAGGATTATCCGCAGCTCGTCGCTCGGGTTCTTCGCCTCATGCTCGATGCTGTCGTCGAAGATCAGCAGCTTGCCCTCTTCCCACTCGCGGATTTCGTTTCCGACTCGAAGCCAGCAGCCCTCGGGGACGATCAGCGGAAGATGGCAAATCAGCCGGCAGTTGAGCATTCCGCAATGCGGCGGAATATGGGCTCCGGCCTCAAGTCGGGAGAAGAGGACCGAGGG
>DASQYQ010000331.1:0-10120 GCA_035639115.1 Sphingomicrobium sp.
ATTGATCGGATGGACCCCGGGATGGGGCCTCTTGGTCTGCAATGATCCATAGATTCGGCGGCCGTCCGGAGCGAAGACCGCGTAGAGCATGCGCGTCGGCGACCTTGATGCCTCGCGCTCGGCAATGGCCTCGGCAAGCTCTCGTTCTCCGCCGGTCGCATATTCCTCCTCGAGCGTGAGCGATTCATCCACGACCATGGAATCGAGCTGGTGCGCGAAGGCGAGATGCATCACCGCGAAGACGATCACACCGAGGAGAGCGAGGCCCGCTGCGTAGGCGCCGAAGTTGATGAACGCGATCCGGTAGGCAGCGCTCGACTGCCAGTTACGCATCGAAGGCCATTCGATAGCCGACTCCGCGTATCGTCTCGATGAGGTCCGGCTTGCCGCCTTCGTTGAGCTTGGTTCGCAGGCGGCTGATGTGAGTCTCGACGATGTTGGTCTCGGGATCGAAGTGGTAATTCCACACGCGCTCGAGCAGCATGGTTCGAGTCACGACCTTCCCGTCCTCGCGCATCAGCTCTTCGAGAATTCTGAACTCGCGCGGCTGAAGCTGGACCTGTGCTCCATCTCGCTGCACCTGGCGCTTCAACAGGTCGACGACCAGGTCCCGGCCTTGCAGCCGAGTGACCTCGGCATGAACGGGCTTGCGACGCCCCAGGGCATTCACTCGAGCAGCCAGTTCGGGGAGTGCGAACGGCTTGACGAGATAGTCGTCGGCGCCGGCCTCCAGGCCCGTCACCCGATCCTCAATTCGCCCAAGTGCGGTGAGGAGAAGAATTGGGATGTCGACTCCGGCGGCGCGCGCTCGGCGAAGAATCGAAACTCCGTCGAGCCCCGGCAGCATTCGATCGAGTATCGCTAGATCGAGCTCTTCGCTGCAAAGCAGCCGGATCGCATCGAGACCGTCATCTGCAAGGACGACCTCGTGATCGAGATCCTCCAGCCCCCGCCGGATGAACTCGCCTGTGTCGGCGTCATCTTCTGCGACGAGAATTCGCATCCTGGTCCAATGCTTGTACCATGTCAGCCAGCCCTGCCCGCGTCGAGTCTCGGCTCTCGGGCCGCATTGGTCACGTTGGGAAAAGGTAATGTAGCGTCGCTGGCATCGCAATGCGATCAGCGTCACACGAACTAGGATGTGCGGCCTATTTGCAGCGATCGGCCACGAGCTTTCCGAGCCTCGGCTCGAGGAGGTGTTCCGAGTCCTCCATCACCGGGGTCCTGACGGCCGAGGCTCCTACGCCGACTCGGCGGCGATGGTCACTTTTGTCCACACCCGACTAGCGGTCATCGATCTCGAGACCGGCGCCCAGCCGCTCGAAAGCGACGACGGCAATATCGTTCTCGCTGCGAACGGAGAGATTTACGATTTCGAGCGCATCAGGGCCTCGCTCGAGGCGAAAGGCTGCCATTTCAGGACGGGCTCGGATTCAGAGGTCATCATCCATCTCTATCGCGAGTTCGGGCTTGGCTGCTTCGAGCAGCTTAGGGGAGAGTTTGCGTTCCTGCTCTACGACCGCGCTCGGCGCCTCGTAATCGCCGCTCGCGACCGCTTCGGGATCAAGCCGCTCTATTTCTCGCGCCAGCCCGGCGGAGCCTATGTCTTCGCATCGGAGATGAAGGCGATTTTCGCGAGCGGCCTCGTCGTTCCGAAGCTCAACGCAGCCGGGTTCGATCCACTGCTCGACCAGGATCCCGAAAAGCCGCGCCTCCCGTTCGAGAATATCGAGCACGTACCCCCGGCGACCTACATCGCGATCGACCTTGAATCGGGAAAGGCGACCAGTGCGCGTTACTGGTCGGACGAGCTTCCTTCGGAAATCGTCGAACCGGTCAAGGAGCCCGCCGACGAAGCGGCGAGCGACGCAGCGCGATCGGTGTTGGACAGCGTCGAGGAGGCAGTGCGGCTTCGGCTTCGAGCCGACGTGCCGGTTGGCCTTTATCTCAGCGGTGGGATCGATTCGACGGTCGTCGCCGCTTTGATGAAGCGGAACCTCAACTCGCGGCCGCATTCCTTTTCGATCTCGTTCGAGGGAAGCGAGCGGAGCGAGGGAGAGGTTGCGCGACGCGCCGCCGAATATGTCGGCACCGAGCACCACGACCTCACCGTCACCAAGAAAATGCTGTGGGACAATCTCGACCGGGCACTCTGGTTTTCGGAGCTTCCGTTCGTCACCCTGGCGCCCGTCGGGAAATTCCTCCTCTCCGAGGAAGCGAAAAAATTCGTGACGGTCGTCCTCACCGGCGAAGGCGCAGACGAGGTGTTTCTCGGCTATCGATCCTTTTTCCAAAAAGCGATCCGCGACACTCGAGCGGACGATTCCAGCAAGGCGGCCTCGATCCAGTCGCGCCGCCTCAAGCTCGGCGCCTTGTCGGCGGGCCTTTCGCTTCGGATCTTCCACAAGAGCCAGCGGGCCCGTCTTCGCTCGCAAAGGGCGAGGGCGGCCCTTCCGTCGCAAGCGACAAAGCCGGTCATCAACGCAGTGCAGGAAGCGCGCTTGGCGGCGATGCCGTTCGACATCCTCTGCTATCTCGGCGATCGCGAGGAAATGGCGCATTCGCTCGAGGCGCGGCTGCCATTCCTCGATCATCATCTCTATGACATGGCCAAGTCGATCCCGGTCGACCTGAAGATCCGCGGCGGCGTCGAGAAAGCAGTTCTTCGAGATGCGATGAAGGGGATCATCCCCGACGACTTCCGGCTTCGTCGGAAGAGGGGCTTCATGCTGACCAGCGAAGCCGTCGATCTGTTTGGAGCGGACCGGAAGGCAGTGGACGGCCTTCGCCGGCACCTATCCCGCCAGGCGTTCGAGCACGCCGGAATCTTCTCGTACCGCGCCTATCTCGCAGCGAAGTTCTTCGCGAAATTGCCTCCACGGACGAGACGGCTGAAGCGGCTCAGGCGCAATGCGAACAAGGTGATCATGTACATGATGCAAGCGCACATGCTGAACGACATGTTCGTTCTGGCGCCCCCCTGGGGCAAACCGCAGCCGGCTACAGCCAGCCCTGCTCCCTGTACCAATCGGCCGTCTTCTTAAGACCCTCCATCGTGTCGATCGCGGGCTGCCACAGGCTCTCCGGAGCGGCCCGCTTCGGCTCGACGACCCAGTTGCGGTGGGAGAAATAAGCGGCGCGGTCGACCGTGAGCTTGGCGCGATTGCGCCTGAGCAGCTGGTCGGCGCGCGCCGCCAGGCGAAGGACGATGCCGGGCGAGGAGACGATCGCGGGCTTGGTGCCGACCGCTTGCCCGAGCGCCTTTGCGAACTCGCGGTGGGTCCAGCCGCTGGGCTTCGCATCATCGGGCTCGACGAGAATCGCCGACCCGCCTTCAGGAGCAGCCAGGGTGAGCAACAGTCGGCAGAGGTCGTGGACGTGGATGACCGACACTCGGCCCTTCGGGGGCATCAGCATCACGCCGAGCTTGGCCATCCGGAAAAGCTCGAGAGTCTCCTTGTCGCCCGGGCCGTAAACCGCTGGAGGCCGAACGATCGACCAGTCCAGGCCCGAGCCGTGGACCAGTGCTTCGGCCTCCGCCTTGGAAGCGCCGTACAGCGACAGGTTCGGCTCGCGAGCGGCGAGCGAGGAGACATGGACGAACCGGCGCAAGCCACCGGCGGTCGCTGCAGCGAGCGTCGCCAGCGTGCCTTCGACATTGCCCTTCTGGAACGTCTCTGCGCTATGTCCGCTGATGACTCCTGCGACGTGGATCACGGCATCGGCGCCGTCGACCAGCCGTTCGAGCGCAGAGCGATCATGGAGGTCGCCGGAAATCCACTTCAGTCCTTCGCGCTCCGGCTGCTCGCGCCGGGTGAGCGCAACGACTTCATGCTTTGACTCGATCGCGGCATCGATAAGGTGCGAGCCGACGAACCCGGTGCCGCCCGTGACCGCAATCCTCATAGAGGAGACCAGGACTTGCCGCCGGCGGCCTCCGGCTCGTCCACTTCTTCGGCGGCGCTGCCGAGGCGCTCGATCACCTGGTCGAGCAATGGCCCGAGGCCTTCCTCCAATGGTGCCGAGACCGGAAAGACCTTCGCGCCCGACTCATTCTCGAGCGCCTTTGCGACTTTCGAGCGCTTCTTGTCGTCGAGGAGGTCGGCCTTCGTCAGAGCGATGATCTCCGGCTTGTCGTCGAGACCGGCGCCATAGCCCTCGAGCTCGCCGCGGACGATCCGCCACGATTCCAATGGATCGTCGACCGAACCGTCGACGAGGTGCAGCAATAAACGCGTGCGCTCGACATGGCCGAGGAAGCGGTCGCCGATGCCGGCGCCCTCCGCGGCGCCTTCGATAAGACCCGGAATATCCGCGAGCACGAACTCGCGGCCCTTGTGGCGGACGACGCCGAGTTGCGGGCGGAGCGTCGTGAAGGGATAGTCGCCGACCTTCGCCGAGGCGTTCGTCACCGAATTCAGGAATGTGGATTTGCCGGCATTCGGAAGGCCGAGGAGGCCGACGTCTGCAAGCAGCTTGAGCCTTAGCCACACCCACATCTCCTCTCCCGGAGTGCCGCTTTGGTGTTGGCGCGGCGCCCGGTTGGTCGACGTCTTGTAGCTGGCGTTTCCGCGACCTCCCATGCCGCCTTGAAGGAAGATGATTCGCTGCCCTTCGACGGTAAGGTCGGCAAGCAGGGTGCGTTCTTCGTCGTCGGCGAGGATCTGGGTTCCGACCGGGACCTTGATGACGAGGTCCTCGCCTCCGGCTCCGGTGCGGTTCGAGCCGGCGCCCCCCTTGCCCCGCGGTGCTCGGAAGTGCTGCGTGTAGCGGAAGTCGATCAAAGTATTGAGGCCGGCGACCGCCTCGAACACTATGTCCCCGCCCTTGCCGCCGTCGCCGCCGTCGGGGCCTCCGAATTCGATGAACTTCTCGCGCCGGAAGCTGACTGCTCCGGGGCCGCCGGAGCCCGAGCGAACGAAGATCTTGGCCTGGTCGAGAAAGTGCATCGCCGGCGCGAGTTACGCGATGCTGCGGGGGAGGGAAACCATGGAGGTGAGTTACGTCAATTCGAAGCTCGAGCCGGACATTGGAGTCGCTGTTCCAGATCGGGACTGCTTCCGACTACGGCCTTTCTTAAGCAGGCCATAGCCAGCATCATGACAACCGGACGTTTCCAACATTAACTTCTGAGCTATATTCGTAAATTCTATAATATGTTAAGCGAGAGTCGCTTAGGGGACCGGGGGGGCCGATGTTGACGCCAGTAATGACCGCTCGAGTGCGCGAGATCCTCAGCGATCACGCTCGATTGCCGGTCGATGTTTCCGCGATCGCCGACAATGCCGATCTGTACGATTCGGGAATGACGTCCCACGCATCGGTCAATGTGATGCTTGCGCTCGAGGAAGGGTTCGACGTCGAATTCCCGGACTCCATGCTGACTCGAAGCGTCTTCGCGTCGATCAACAGCATCTGCGCGGCCATCGCCCAGCTCGAGCAGGCGCAGGCGGCGTGACCATCGCCGAATCCAGCGATAGCTTCACGGCCGCCGTCGGGGCGGACGTCGACTCCTCCTTCCTGGAGCAGGTCCGTCGAATCGCCGACGAGGTCGCTGCCGAGCACGCCGGCGACGTCGACGAAAAAGCGCGCTTCCCGCACGAGACGGTCGACGCGCTGAAGGAAATCGGCGGTCTCTCTGCTTTCCTGTCACCGAACCTCGGCGGCCGTGGAGTGTCGTTTGCGGCGCTCGCGGAGGCATGCTTCATCCTCGGGACGCGCTGCGGCGCGAGCGCGATGGTATTCGCAATGCACCAGATCCAGGTCGTGACGCTCGCGCGCCACGCCGCTGGACAGAAGTTCTTCAAGGATCATTTGCGCCGAATCGCTGCCGAGCAGCGGCTGATTGCTTCGGTCACTTCGGAAGTCGGAACCGGCGGCGACATGGGGAGCTCGATCGCTGCGGTGACGATCGCCGATGACGGCTTTTCCTTTTCCAAGCAGGCGCCGACCGTATCTTACGGAGCTTATGCCGACGACCTTCTGACCACGCTTCGCCGCGCACCCGAGGCGCAGGCGGGCGACCAGGTTCTTGTCCTGACGCGCTCCGATCAGCATGCGCTCGATCCCCAAAGCACCTGGGACCCGTTCGGAATGCGCGGCACCTGCTCGCCGGGCTATGTCGTTTCAGCGACGTTCGGCGCCGATCAGGTCGTCAAGCAGCCGTTCGCGCAGATCGCTCCTCAATCGATGGTGCCTGTCTCGCACGTGCTCTGGTCGCACCTGTGGCTCGGAATTGCGACCGACGCCTTCGATCGTTCGCGCGCTTTCGTTCGAGCCCAGGCCAAGCGCAGTCCGGGAGTCACGCCGCCGGCCGCGACCAAGCTCTCGCATGTGATGGGCGACCTGCAGCTGCTTCGCGGCGAAGTGAAGGCCGGGCTCGCCGATTACGTCCAGCATTTCGAGGACCGTGAGTGGTTGATGACGATGGCCGCCGCGCTCCGCTTCAACAATCTCAAGATTGCGGCTTCCGAGCAGGGGCCGCGCGTGTGCCACGGTGCGATGGCGGTTTCGGGCATGGTCGGCTTCAAGAACGACACGCCGTTCGCCGTCGGCCGCCACATAAGGGATTCGATGTCGGCGTGCCTGATGATTGCGAATGACCGCATTCACGCAACCAACGCCAGCCTGCTGCTCGTCGCGAAAGACGTTTAGCCCATGGCCAATTTTCGCGAGGGAACCCCCGAGGAATCGGCGTTCCTCGGCGATCTCGTATCCGCCGGGCTCATCATCGAGAGCGGCGTGCCCGGAGTCTACGGGTTCAACGAGGTTTACATCCGAATCCGCGAGGCGATGGAGCAGCTGATCGGCCGGCGAGCAGCAGACGACCGTCCCGAGAAGTTGCAGTTCCCACCGGTGCTTCCGAAGACGATTCTCGAAGATACCGGCTATTTGAATTCATTCCCTCATCTCGGCGCCTGCGTGTGCGGCTTCGAGGGCGGCGAGCGCGATGCCGCCGAACTGGCCGCGGTTGCTGCCGGCCACGGCTCATGGCCGCACCAGCATCAGACGGATCTCGTCCTCACTCCGGCAGCCTGCTACCCGGTCTATCCGGCCATTGCGAAGCGCGGGCCGGTGCCGGCCGGGGGCCTTTGCGTCGATGCTGGCTCGGCGCTCGTGTTCCGCAACGAGCCGTCCGGCGACCCGGCGCGGCTTCAGATGTTCCGCCAGCGCGAGCTGGTCCGGATCGGCGAGCCGGAGACGGTCGCCGCGTGGCGCGACAAGTGGCGCGACCGGGCGATCGAGATCCTCTCCTCGCTGGGCCTCGAGCCCAAGTTCGATATCGCCTCGGATCCCTTCTTCGGCCGCGCCGGCCGGATGATGGGAGCATCGCAGCGCGAGCAGGAGCTGAAGTTCGAAGTCATGGTCCCGATCGCCTCGCCGGAGCCGACGGCGGTGGCGAGCTTCAACTATCACCGCGACCATTTCACGCACCTCAACCATATCGTCATGGACGACGGCGGCGAGGCGCACACCGCTTGCCTCGGCTTCGGAATGGAGCGCTGCACGGTGGCGCTGCTCCGAAAGCACGGGCTCGAACCAGATGGCTGGCCGGCTGAAGTGCGCGAGGTGCTGTGGGGATGAGCGCCGATCCCGCCACCTACGTCCCGCACCCGCTCCATGCTCCCGACCGCGCGTACCGCGAGACCAATTGCTATACGGACGTTCTGATCGAGCTGCTTCACTCGCGCGGCTTCGAGCCGGTCGCCGGGCTCGGCCATCTCGTCCGAACCGATTTCGAGGGCGACCAGTTCACCTTCTTCAAGATGCCGCAGGGCGACATCGAGACCCTCTTCGGAGTCGACATCCACGAGATGCAGCCGGTCGGAGCACTTCCCGACCAGATCGACGAACAGCTCGGCCGCGGCCGAACGATGCTCGTCGAGCTCGACTCCTTCTACCTGCCGGATACCGCCGCGACCGACTATCGCCGCAACCACGTCAAGACTACGGTAGCCCTCGAAGCGATCGACCAGGCCTCCGAGACGATTCGCTACTTCCACAACACCGGGCTCCATCAGCTGGCTGGCGAAGATTATCGCGGAGCCTTCGGGCTCGACGGCCGACCGGCGGAAATGCTTCCGCCTTACCTTGAGGTTGCTCGGTTCGATGCTGGAGAGCCGCTGATGAACGGCGCCCTTCACGCGGCGGCCCGGGAGCGGCTTTCATTCCATCTCGGCCGACGGCCATCGGAAAATCCCTTCGAAGTCTTCGGCGGCCGGCTGAGCGAGGACCTGCCCAAGCTGGTCGAGGGCGATGCGGAGGATTTCCACGCTTATGCTTTCGCGACCGTGAGAATGGCTGGCGCGGCGTTCGATCTCTTGCGTGCTCATTTGACCTGGTTATTCGACGAGGAGGCGGGACATAAGCTCGATCCGATCGTCGACGGATGCCAGGTCCTGTCGTTCCGGCTCGCTCGGCGCCGAGCCTTCGATCCAGCGCCGGCGATTGCACAAATGGCGGGGACATGGGACGCGACGATGCAGGGTCTCGAACGCGCGCTCCTTTAGTGCGCGTAAAGGTCGAGCGATGGACTCCGGGAACGGTCGCGTTCGGTGACGACATCGACGCGACTCTCGCGACCGCGTTCGACGCGCCGGTCGACGGGGTGCTTCGCTTCGACGGCATCGCCACTCTGGCGACGGTCAGCATAGATGGCGCGATAGTCGCGGAATCGCGCTCGATGTGGGTGCCGGTCGAGGTGCCGCTCACTGCCGGGAATCACCGGATCGAAGTTCATTGCCGCGCGCTGGCGCCCGAGCTCGAAGTGCAGCGAAAGCCGCGCGCCCGTTGGCGGCAGAAGGTGGCGGCGAGCAACAACCTCCGCTGGTTCCGAACGACTCTGAACGGACGAGCCCCAGGCTTCGCCCCGGGACCGCCGGTCGTCGGCTTGTGGCGCCCGGCGTGGTTCACGGCGGGCGAGGTTCCATTCCGAGTGCGAGCAGGCCTCGAGGGCGACGAAGGAGTCGTCAGGGTCACCACGGCCTTGCCGGACGGAACCCGCCTTCACGTCGGCGATGTGAGTGCGATCGTCGCTGGCGGCCACGCCGAACTTCGCCTTCCGTCTCCTAATCTGTGGTGGCCGCACAGCCATGGCGAGCCGCACCTCTACGACGTCACCGCCGAGGGATATGAGATCAAGCGGCAAGTCGGGTTCCGGACCCTGGCGTCGCCCGGCGACATTCTCAGCGACGGGCTTCGGCCGCAGATCAACGGCGTCGACCTGTTCGTTCGGGGGGCGCTGTGGACTCCGGTGCCGGACGGCGAGATGCGATCAACGCTCGAGACCGCGCGAGATCATGGCCTCAACGCCATCCGGATTCCGGGAACGATGACCTACGAAACCGCCGAGTTCCACGACCTCTGCGACGAGCTCGGAATCTTGGTCTGGCAGGACTTGATGTTCGCCAACATGGATTATCCGTTCGACGATCCCGACTTCCGAGCGCTCGTAGGCGAGGAGCTCGACTCGTTGATCGACGTGATCGGCGGCCGGCCGAGCACCTTTTGCGTCTGCGGCGGGTCGGAGATCGAGCAGCAAGTCGCGATGGTCGGCCTCGATCCGGCGCTTGGTCGGCCTCCCTTCTTCGCCGATGAGGTTCCGAACGCCCTCGCCGAGGCCGAGGTGGACGCGCTCTACGTGCCGTCGGCTCCGTGCGGCGCCGACCGGCCGCTGATTCCGTCGCAAGGCGTCTCGAACTGGTTCGGGGTCGGCGGCTACCTGCGGCCATTCAGCGAAATCCGTTCGGCAGGCGTGCGCTTCGCTTCGGAGTGCCTGGCGATCGCCAATGTCGGCGACGACGTGCCCGAGCTCAACGATCCGGCATGGAAGCGCGGCGTTGCGAAGGATGTCGGAACCGATTGGGATTTCGACGACGTCCGCGATCATTATCTAAAGCTTCTCTACGAGGTCGATCCAGAGGAGCTTCATGCGTCTGATCCCGACCGCTACCTCGAGCTGTCGAGGCGCGTGTCGGGCGACGTGATGGCCGAGGTTTTCGGGGAATGGCGCCGGCCCGAGTCAGGTTGCGGCGGTGGGTTTGTCCTTTGGCTGCGAGACCTCGTCCGGGGCGCTGGATGGGGCCTGATCGACAATTGCGGAGCCGCGAAGCCGGTGCTT
>DASQYQ010000332.1:0-6366 GCA_035639115.1 Sphingomicrobium sp.
CGAATCGTTCAGAAAGGACGGACGATCACCAGGACGACGATGATCGCAGCAGCGATGCCCGGGATCTCGTTGATCATCCGTACGGCTTTATTGGACAGCGGCCGCTCGCCTCGCGCAAGCTTCTTGCCGTAGGCGCCGAGCCAACCCTGATAGGCGCTCAGCAAAATCACGAAGAACAGCTTGGCGTGAAACCAGTGCTGGCTCCAGGCATCGACGTTGAAAGCGAGCATCAGCCCGAGAATCCAGACGACGATCATCGCCGGCGTCAGGATGATCGAGCGCACCCTCGATTCGCGCTCGATCCAAGCCCGGTCCTCAGGCGTGCCGACCGGAGTCTCGTGATGGTAGACATAAAAGCGCGGGAGCAGGAACAGGCCGGCGAGCCAGAAGATGACGAAGGTGACGTGCGCCGCCTTCACCCACAGGTAAGCGGGGCCAAGGAAGCCCACCAGATTGCTCACTTATCCCCCTTCACCAGCGCGATCAGCTCCCCGACATGCTCGATTGGCGTGTCCTGAAGGATGCCGTGCCCGAGATTGAAGATGTGAGGACGGCCGGCGAATGCGTCAAGGATTCGCTGGACCGAAGTGCAAAGCGATTCCCCACCTGCGATAAGCGCGAGCGGATCCAGATTGCCTTGCACCGGGAGGTTCGCCGGAAGCTCCTTGGCGGCCCAAACAGGATCCACGGTTTCATCGAGCCCAACCGCATTCGCACCCGTTTCTCGCGCATAGGCCGCGAGCTTCCCGCCCGCGCCTTTGGGAAAACCGATCACAGGAACCTTCGGATGGCGCTCGCGCAGAGCCGCGATAATCCTCGCCGTCGGAGCAATGACGCTTTGTTCGAACTGCGCCGGCGACAGGCTCCCTGCCCAGCTGTCGAACAACTGGATCGCTTCGGCGCCAGCCTCGATCTGTGCCGAGAGATAAGAGAGTGTGACTTGCTCGATCCGCTCGAGGAGCGCTGCAAATCTCCCAGGATCGGCATAAGCCAACCGACGCGCTTCGCCCTGGTCTCGGCTTCCCTGTCCCGCGATCATGTAGGTGGCAACGGTCCACGGGCTGCCTGCGAACCCGATCAGAGTCTTGTCTGCGTCGAGTTTCCGGCTGACTTTGCGGACCGTCTCGTAGATCGGCTCGAGCCTCACCAGGAAAGGCGTCAGATCGTCGAGCTCCGCGCTCATCAACGGCGGAGTCAGTCGCGGCCCCTCTCCCGCAACAAAGGTCAGATTCTGTCCGATCGCGAATGGGACAATGAGGATGTCGGAAAAGAGGATTGCTGCGTCCAGCTGGGGAAAACGTTCAAGCGGCTGAAGAGTGACCTCGGCCGCAGCATCGGGATCGTAGACGAGGTTTAGGAAGCTCCCCTTCTCCTGACGTAGCTGCCGGTATTCGGGAAGGTAGCGTCCTGCCTGACGCATCATCCACATGGGAACAGGATCGCGCCGCTCGCCCTTCAGGACCGCAAGCAAGGCCTTGTCGGCAGGCGTTTCAGGAAGTCCGGAAGGCACGGAAGCCACCCCTCTTCTCTCCTTTATATATTTATAGAAGAAGATTGTTGTTGTGATTGGGCGCTGGAGTGCGGGATTTAGGCGCCGCTACCTGAATTGCCAACAAGCCTGCTCCCGAACCGCTCCTTTGCAGCTCACGAGTCGCGGGGATTCACGCCCATGATTCACAAGCTGGGGATGGTTTTCGTCCCCGTGGATGAATCATCGAACTGCGTGGTCGGACAGCGGGCGAAATCGGCGGTTGAGATGGTCCCCAGCGTCGCGCTAGCGTTCCTTCGCTGCTTTTCCACAAGGTTGTTCTCGTGGCCCTGATCCTCGCCTCCACCAGTGCGATCCGACGGCAAATGCTCGATTCGGCTGGGGTCGATTACGAGTCTGTCAAACCTCAGGTCGACGAGGACGAGCTCAAGCTAGGGCTGACCGATGCAAGCGATATTGCATCACGGCTCGCGGGCGCCAAGGCGGTGAGCGTCCCCGGCGCGTGGGTCGTCGGAAGCGACAGTGTCGTCAGCGTCGGCGGTCGGATCTTCAATAAGCCGAGCGACCGCCTGGAAGCCGCCGAGCATCTGCGCTTCTTCTCCGGCAAGCCAATGCTCCTGACTAGCGCAGTCGCGTTGGCGCACGGCGGAACTTTGGACTGGTCGCACGTAGAAACCGCCGCGCTCACGGTCCGGGCATTGTCCGAGACCTTCATCCATGACTATCTCGATGCCGAATGGCCGGAGGTCGGCTACACTGTCGGCGTTTTCCGGTTGGAGGGACGCGGCGTGCAATTGTTCGACCGCATCGTTGGCGATCATTTCACGATCCTGGGAATGCCGCTCGTGCCGCTGCTTGGAGCTCTCCGTGATCGAGGCCTGCTGCCTGCATGATCAAGATCGCACTCACCGGTTCAATCGGCATGGGCAAGTCGACGGTGGCGAGGATGTTCGAGGCGGCCGGCGTACCTTTATTCGACGCAGACGCCGCGGTCCGACAGCTTCAGGGCCCCGGCGGCGCGCTCATCGAGAAGATCGGCGAGCTCTTCCCCGGCTGCGTTCGGTCGGGAACGCTGGACCGCGAATGCCTCGCCCACATCGTGCTGGCCGATCGTTCGAAGCTCGCTCTGCTCGAAGGCATCGTGCATCCAGCGGTACGCGAATGGAGAGACTCCTTCATCGAACAGCATCGCGACGCGCCCGCGTTGGTCTTCGAGATTCCGCTGCTGTTCGAAACGGGCTCGGAAAAGGAGTTCGACAAGGTCATCGTCGTTTCTGCACCTGCCGACGTTCAGCGGGCACGCGTTCTTGAACGGCGAGGGATGACGGCGGCGAAGTTCGATTCGATTCTGGAGCGGCAGATCCCTGATGAAGAGAAAAGGCGTCGCGCCAATTTCGTGATCGACACCGGCGGAGACCTATCCACAACTGAGGCCCAGGTGCGGAACATTCTCGATTGCCTTGGCTTGGCCGGAGGTGAATAGATTCGCGCTGTGCGGGAAATTGTCTTCGACACCGAAACGACGGGACTGAATGCTGGAGGCGGCGACCGGATGGTCGAAATCGGCTGCGTCGAGATGTTCAACCGCGTCGAGACCGGCCGTCATTTCCACGCCTACTTCAACCCCGAACGCGCCATGCCGAGCGACGCCGAGGCGGTGCACGGGCTCACGACGATCTTCCTGTCGGACAAGCCTTTGTTCTCGGACGCGGCTGACGAGCTGCTCGACTTTCTCGAGGATTCGCCCCTCATCGCGCACAATGCCAGCTTCGACTTCGGCTTCCTGAATCTGGAACTTGAGCGCTGTGGTCGACCGCCAGTGTCCATGACCCGCATGGTCGACACACTCATGCTCGCCCGCTCGAAGCATCCGGGCGCCAAGCACAGCCTCGATGCCCTTTGTGTCCGCTTCGGAATCGACCGCAGCCAGCGGATCAAGCATGGCGCCCTGCTCGACGCCCAGCTCCTCGCGCAGGTCTACGTCGAGCTCACCGGAGGCCGGCAGATCGGTCTCGGCCTGGTCGCCGACACGGCAACAGTCCAGGTCAGCAAGTCGACTCACCCGGTTACGGCGCGCCAACCACGCGCTCCGCGGCCGCACGCTCCAGAATTGGAGGAACTGGAGCGGCATCGTGCGTTTATCGCTCAATTAATCAATCCGCTCTGGGCGCGCTTCGCCGTCAGTTGACGACGGCTTTTGGCGGGTCCTAAGCGGCCGCCGTCGGAAGGAGCAGGTCAAGTGGACGTTAGGGTCGCAGACCACCAAGTCGATACCAGCGAATCGGTGCATGAATATGCGCAGCAGCGAATGGCGGAGATCACCCAGAAATATTTCTCCCGAGCCGTCGGAGCCAATGTGACCTTCGGCCGCGGCGCCGACAATGGCTATAGCTGCGACATTGTCGCGCCCGTTCTCCAGGGCGTCGTGCTCAAGGCCTCGCACAGCGCGCGCGAGCCGCAGATGGCCTTCAACGGCGCAGCCGACCGAATCGAGAAGCAGCTGCGCCGCTACATGCGCCGGCTCAAAGACCATAAGGTCGACGAGAGTGCGCAGGCTTATGTTGCGAATGCCGGCTACACGATCTTTTCGGATCGGGGCACGGAGAGCGATGAGGATAGCGCTCCAACGATCGTCGCCGAAACCAGGGTCGACATTCCCGAAGCGAGCGTTTCCGATGCTGTCATGCTGATGGACCTTAGGAACACCAGCGCGCTGATGTTTAGGAACAGCGGGACCGGCGAATTCAACATGATCTATCGGCGTGAAGACGGAAACATCGGCTGGGTTGAACCGCAAAAGGCGTGAGCCGATCTTTCCTTCAAAATCCTGCGGTGCGAGAGCATTCGCGATGGCATGAGTTCGACGATGCACCTTGCAGATTTTCTCGATTTTGACGCGATCAAGACCAGCCTGTCGGGCGGAAGCAAGAAGACGCTTCTGCAGCAACTAGCGAATCACGCCGGTCAGCGCCTCGAGCTCGATTCAGCCGCAATCCTCGCGAGCCTAACCGAACGCGAGCAACTGGGATCGACCGGCTTTGGCCATGGCGTGGCCATTCCTCACGGCAAGATCGAGGGATTGAAGCGCATCTATGGCCAGTTCGCGCGTCTCGCCGAGCCGCTCGACTATAAGGCGATCGACGGCCGTCCGGTCGACCTCGTCTTCCTTCTCCTGTCTCCGCCTGACGCTGGCGCCGAGCACCTCAAGGCGCTTGCCGCGATCAGCCGGGTGACCCGTCACGCGGCCATTCTCGAGAAGATGCGCGGCGCCCGCAGCCGCGACGCCCTGGCCGCGGTTCTGATGGGTGCCGACGAGCGAGACGCCGCCTGAACGAGCGCCTTCCGGCCAATCTCGAAGTCGCGGGCATCGTCCGGCGCGTTGCCGCCTCCGGGGACTTTGTTTCGATAATCCGCAAGGGCGATCCCGAACGCGGTTCTCTGCTTCTGTTGGTGACTAGTCGCGGCCGCCACTTCACCTGTCTCGAACGCATCTTGAGCCTCGAAGGCAGTTACCATTGGCAGACTGCCGGACCCGGCGAATCGGCGAGTTCCGCCGATGTAGCTGCATTCGTCGACCGTCGTGCACGGTTCGACGAGGACCTCTGGGTGATCGAGGTAGATATCGCAGAGCCGGAACGATTCATCGCTGAAACGACCCGCGTGGGTTGACCCCCAAGGCGCCGGGTGAAAACCTGCGCACAACAACAAGAGCGGGGGGCATTCTCTCGGGGCCGAATTCCGAGAATGCCACGCGAGACGGGGAGTCACGACAGGCGCGAGCGGAAGTATTCGCAAGTAAGCGCGCTTGATATTCGCTGATTCACCGCACGTATACGGTTAGACTGTTGGCTTCTTTTCGTTCGGCGTTGCTGATCTGTGCTGCGCTTACCGCATCGACGATTGCCCCCGCGCAAGCTGGACCTACCAGCGGCGATTCGCTCGTCTCGGTCGCAAAAGCGACTCTGACCAACGTCTCCGTCCCGGAGCTCATCGATCCAAACGGTCAGCCGCAGCTGTCGCACCCGGATGCAGATACGCCTGAAACGCAAACGGACGAGCAGGCGCCGAGCGACGCGATCTCGCAGCCGGCTGTCCCTGAGCCGAATATCGATCGGTCTGAAGATCTCACCGCAATGGTTGCCGATCTGCGCGGCCCCGAGGCGGGCAGCCACGAGCTCGACTGCCTCGCGACCGGAATCTACTTTGAATCCAAGAGCGAGCCGCTCGCCGGCCAACTGGCGGTGGGACAGGTCATCGCCAATCGTGCCCAAAGCGGCGGCAGGTTTCCGTCGACCTACTGCGGTGTGCTGTTCCAGCGCGGGCAGTTCTCATTCGTTCACGGTCATTCATTGCCGCACGTCTCCCATGACAACCGCCAGTGGCAAACCGCCGTCGCAATCGCGAAGATCGTCGACGAGGGTTTGAAGGGCTCGGCTGTTGGCAACGCGCTCTTCTTCCACGCGCGCTATGTTTCGCCGGGCTGGCACCTAAAGCGGGTCGCCTCGATCGGTAATCACGTCTTCTTCCGCTAAAATCATTCAAGGACGCGGGCGGGCGGCGGGCGAGCTGAGGCTCGCCCGCCTTTTCTTTTGTTGCCGATATGTTCTAATCACGTCGAATGGCGAGCCAGGTCGAGTCTCTTTGTTTCACCGATGAACCGCCGATCGCCGCCGATGTGGCGCGCGGCGTCACTAGGCTGTTCTGCAGGCAAGACCTGTTCGCCATTTGCGAGATGCCGCTGCCCAACGGGCGGCGCGCTGATCTGATGGCGATCGATTCCAAAGGCGGGCTTACGATAGTCGAGATCAAGGTTGCCAAGCCTGACCTGGTCGGCGACTGCAAATGGACGGATTATCTAGAATATTGCGATCGTTTCT
>DASQYQ010000333.1:0-4007 GCA_035639115.1 Sphingomicrobium sp.
TTCCCGGACTTCCGGCGCCGGCAACAGCTCATATTCCGCCGCGTCGAACAGCTGGCTGAACCGCTTCGCGGGTCCGATCCGATCGTGGAAGTTGCAGCGCGGGCAGACGCTGTAATTCTCTTCCCACTCCTTGACGAAGACCATCGTCCCGCACTTGCTGCACTTGTGCCACAAATTCTCGGCGGTCTGGCGCTTGGGCAGGAACGGAATGCCGCTGCGGACCCGGCTGAGCCAACTCATCTTGAATATCCTCGCTTAGGCGGGCGTCTGCTCCAGCGACGACACAATGTCCATGAGTGCCCGGCGCGGATTCATCGCTTCCGTGATCGGCCGTCCGATGACCAGCGCCGAAGCGCCGTCAGCCACCGCCTGCGCGGGCGTGACGATCCTTTTCTGGTCGCCGACCTCGGTACCGGCCGGCCGGACCCCCGGCACCACCAGGAAGCCATCAGGCCATGCCGTGCGCGCCTGCGCCACTTCGGCGCCGGAGCATACGATGCCGTCGAGACCGGAATCGCGGGCGAGCGCGGCAAGGCGCTCCACCTGGCTCGAAGGCTCCCCCTCGACGCCGATGCTCGAAAGATCCTTCTGGTCGAGGCTGGTCAGCACCGTCACCGCGACCACTTTCGTACTCGGCGGCGCGGCGGCTTTCGCTGCGCGCATCATCGCTCGTCCCCCGGCCGCATGGACGGTCAGGATCGCTGGATCGAGGTGCGCGATCGCCTGGACCGCTCCCTCGACGGTGTTGGGGATGTCGTGGAATTTGAGGTCGAGGAAGACGGGCGTCTCGTGCTCCGCAATCCGAAGCACCCCGTCCTCGCCGTTCGCGCAGAAGAATTCGAGCCCGAGCTTCACTCCGGCCGCGACCCCGCCGATGTCGCGAGCGATTGCCGCGGCGCGGTGAACGTCCTGGGTGTCGATGGCAACGAAGATCGGAATCATTCAGCTCGCTCCTGTTCCTCCACATGCGGGTCAGCGGAAACCGCCGACACGCGCGGCCGCTCGAGGACATCGACGCGCCGCCTGACCGCCCATAGCTTCGCCCGCATGATCAGCCACGTCGGAAGGAAGCCGATGAGGAAGAAAATCAGCAGCAGGATGGGGATCTTGATGTCCGCCTGGATGTCGCCCCAGAGGCTCAGCGTCACCGATGCCCAGTTGCGGGTCGCGAACAGGGCCACGATCACCGCGACGAATACCCAGAACAAGGTCTTCAGGAACTGCATCCCATCCCGGCTCCCCGCGGCGCACATGAGGCGCGTTGCGCGTTCATAGCCATAAGCCCGTTCGTCGCAAGACAGAGTCGCTTTGTCGCATGCGGTTCCAAAGCGCGTTGAGGCGACGGTTCCTAAACGTCACACCTCTCTCTGAGGCGGGGAGAATAGGTTCTTGAAGACGATCAGCAAGATCGGCGTCGGCGCTGTCGTATTGGTGATGGGCGCCTCGCTATTGGCGATGCGGCCACATTCGGAGGAGCGCCACGGCCGCGCAATTGCCGCTGCTCACCTCAAGCTCGCTTCAGTGTCGACTGCGTCGCGTCGCGACATCGATTACCGCCTCCTCGATGCGCGCCTTCAGGCGCTGATGAAGAAGCCCGCGATGGTCGGGCTCGCGGTCGGCATCGTCGAGAATGGCCGCATCACGTTCCTCAAGGGCTACGGCGAGACGCTCGAAGGCTCGGGCGATCCGGTGACTCCCGAAACCGTATTCCGATGGGCGTCATGCTCGAAGGGGCTTGCGGCGACGATGGTCGCGAAGCTCGCCGAACAGGGAAAGATCAACCTCAATGCTCCGGTCGCTGACTATGCGCCGGACCTGAAGCTCCCCAACGGCAATGAGCGCATTGCGACGGTCGGCGACCTGCTCTCGCATCGGCTCGGAATTTATCGCGACGCCTTCGCGAACAAGCTCGAGGAAGGGGAGGATCCGAGCTCTCTCAGAACGGAAATCGGCACGTTGAACGCGGTCTGCGCTCCCGGGACCTGCTGGGATTATCAGAACGTAGCCTATGATGCGTCGAGCGAGATGGTCTCGCGCATCACCCACATGCCTTACGAGCAAGCGGTCAAGCGATACCTCTTCAACCCAATCGGGATGACCAGCGGAAGCGTGTCGATGGCCGGTCTCGAATCAAATAGAAGCTGGGCCCGGCCGCACAGCGCGGGCAAGCGGCCCTGGCCGATGGTCGACACTTACTACAAGGTGCCGGGCGCTGCGGGCATCAACAGCAACATCAAGGACATGGCGCTGTATCTCGAAGCCCAGATGGGCGAGATGCCCGACGTCGTCGATCCAAAGGTCCTGAACACGATCCACGGCCGCTACGTCGTCACGCCCGGCGAGCGTGGGCGACTGCGCAAGTTCCTCGAGAGGCTCGGCACCGCCTGGTACGGCTACGGCTGGCGAAGCTACGATTATGCCGGGCACCAGATCATCGGCCATCGCGGCGGAATCAAGGGCTACCGAAGCCTGATCCTCTTCGACCCGCAGAAGAAGAGCGGCGTGGTCGCCCTGTGGAACAGCGACACTTGGCAGCCGGGCGGGCTCGAGTTCGAGGTGATGGACCAGATCTACCACCTCCCCTTCCGCGATTGGCTTGAGATCAACAAGTCGCCCGCGGAAACCATCGCCGCGGCGGATGAGGACGCGAGCGACAGCGGGGACAATGGCGACAGAGGCCGATAGCCGCTGCCCACTGTAGAAAAGGCCGCTCGGATGCACGCTCGAGCGGCCTACTTTCGGCTGCGTTCGGATCGATAGGGCGGCGGGCTCAACCGCTTCCCAGATCAGCCAGCAGACCGCGAAAAATCCGACGATCGCCGCAATCGCAGCCGATGCTTCACGGACGCTGACGCGGAAGTGCGCCGCATGGTCCGCCATGAAGCTGTCGAGCTGCGGCTTGAGTTGCTCGTCGGCGGTGAGGATGCCGACATCGAGCTGCCGCCCCTTGCGAAGGAATGCGAGGATCAGCTTCGCCTCACGCTCCGATACTCGGGGATAGCGGCACAGCAGGTCGGCGACCTGCTCGCGAGTCAGTCTCGTTGCGTCGTCGAGTGTATGGGCGTTCATCATGTCGCTCCTTGTAAGGGAAGTTCGGGAGGCGGCGCTTAGACCGGTGATAGGCGCCCGCCGGTGATGACGCCGCGGCCACGCTTCGTTCGCGCTACCTTCCTCAATTGTCGTTCGATGGCGCGGGCACGCGGGAACAGACGTCCGTCCAACTCATCGAAATCATCGTTGGAGGAAAAGAACATGAACCCGCCCGGCACGCGCACGGCGATGCCGACGGTCCGGTGCTCGAACTCGACTGCAAAACGCTGGATTGGCACTGAACTTCTCCAATGCAGCAGACGCGCGCCCGCGAGCCGCAGGGCCAAAGGGGCGATGTCCGCTGGGTTTCAGCTGAAGCGCCCGCTGGATTGCGAAGCGCTGCTCATTGGAAAGCCCCAGGCGCGCCGGAGCGAGCGCGATGGCCCGGGGCGCTAAGCTCGTGCGGTGCTGCTGCCTGGATGAATTTCTGACTGTGGTGAACGGTCAGCCATGAAGGCAATATGGAGGCTGGGCGGGCGGGGTCAAGGTTGTCCGGGGCCACCGGGGCTAGTGTCGGGGCTAGTGTCGTTTCGCTTCCCGCTTCGTCTCCTCGATTTCGCGCTTCTGCTTGAGGTGCGCGACGTAGCGAATCCCAAATCCGATGATGGTGGTGGCGACGCCGACTGCCAAAGTTGGAAAATACCAGGCGGGCGCGTGGGGCGCGAAGCAGGCTACCGCTCCCAAGGCGAGCGCGCCTGCGATCGAGAACAGATAGCCGACGCCCTTCCAGTCGATACCGGCTCGAACGGGGATTGTGACACTTTCATGACGCATACGCGGCAGGAACATCCAAGCTCCGCGGTTGGTTTCGTCCTTCAAACCAGTGAGGGAACGAGCAACATGGCCGAGACAAAATCGAAGGATGCGATCGCGCTTCTGAAGCAGGATCACAGCGAAGTTAAGAAGCTCTTCAAGGA
>DASQYQ010000334.1:0-3513 GCA_035639115.1 Sphingomicrobium sp.
GGCCGTGTACAAGAAGCAGGACGACGGCAGCTGGAAGATCGTCGCCGACTTTGCCTCCGCCGACCCGGATTCGGTCAAGCCGGTGCCGCCGGAGAAGCCGGCGACGCGCGCGAAGATGACGTCGTTCTGATTATTTAGGCGGCAAGCGGTTCTGCATGATCGCGCCTACGTCGCGAATCTGGCGCAAGTAGCTGTCGGCGACGCACGAGTTGGAACGGCAGGCCGCACGTTGGTAGGTCTCTCGGACGCGGACGCTGAGAAGCAGCTCCTTCTTGGTCTGATCCGCATTCTGTAGCGACTGGTCATAAAAGCCCGAGGAGATTCGCTGCAAGGACGCGACCCGTTCGTTGTCGACGGGGGGTGAAGCGGACGCCTGCTGCTTCGGCGTCTCCGCCATCTTAGGTGCGGGGGCTGCGGCTGCTGACGAAGCCTTCGTCGGAACCGTAGGGGAAGCGCGGCTCATCTCCACGACTTGTACCTTGGACGCCTTTGCAGGGGCAGGAGCCAAGACGGCGCTTGGCCCAGGAACGCTTTTGGGCGGCGCAGGTAGTGGCGCCGCGCGGACTTCATCGACCGGTTTGGGCGGCGAAGCAGTTGGAGGAGAGCCGGAACGTGGGGAGCCGGTGAGGTCGGCGAGACGCTGACTTTCAGGTTCCAACTCGACCGGGCGTGGCCTCGGTGCAGGCGAGGCCTGGGGCGAGCGTAACGCCACGTCGTCCGCGGTCGGCTCTGGAACGAGGTCTCTCCTGGGCACGAACAGGAGGACGGCGCTGACCATCAGAATTGCGATGACTGAAGCGGCCATGCCCGCGGTGCGCGCAGCCGGCGGCCGAGCCGCCTGCGGAGGCAGTCCCATCCACCGCCAAATGTCACCATCGCGCCGCTCCGCATCATATTTCGCTCTCGTGGCGCGATTGCGAAGCACGGAATATGCAGCGGTAATCGCCTGCGCACGCTTGTAAGCCTCGGGGTCCGGGTTCGCATCGGGGTGATAACGCCTCATGAGCCTGCGATAGGCAGCGCGGATCACTGCACCATCGGCCGAGGGCGAAACCCCCAACGTCGCGTAATGGTCCGAGCTCACGACAGTCGCGCAACCCCCTGTTCGCGAAGGCCTAATTATCGCGAAGGGAACTCAAAACACAATCGCACGCGCATCGCGCGAAGCGGACTGCTATGCCGCGATATCGTAGGGCTGGATCTCGCCGGACAGATAGAGGTTGCGCGCCTTGGTCCGCGAAAGCTTGCCCGAGCTGGTGCGTGGCAGCGTCCGCGGCGGGACGAGCTCGACGACCGGCGTGATGCCGGTGATCGCGCGTACGCGCTCGCGGATTTCGTCGCGCAGGCGCCCGCGCTCGGCATTGTCGGAGACTCGGCAGTGGACGAGGACGGCCGGAGTCTCCTCGCCGGACGGGCCGGTGATCGCGAAGGCGGCAATGTCGCCGGACTTGAAGCCGGGCAGCTGCTCGACCGCCCACTCGATATCCTGCGGCCAGTGGTTGCGCCCGTTGATGATGATCATGTCCTTGGCTCGGCCGACGATGAAGATGTAGCCCTTGGACATGTAGCCCATGTCGCCGGTGTCGAGCCAACCGTCCTCGCTGAGGCAGGCGCGCGTCGATTCCTCGTCGCGGAAATAGCTGTGCATGACGCTTGCGCCGCGCACGAAAACCTTGCCGATGCCGCGGTCCGGCAGGATCTCGCCGGCATCGCTGCGAATCTCGATGTCCATGCCGCTGACCGGACGGCCGCAATTGACGACGGCGCGATAGCGGCGCGGCTGGTCGCCTTCGCCTGGCGCACCGCCGGAGAGCTCATTCTCCTCGACGAGCTCGACCCTTATGCCTTCGCCCGGCGGCATCAGCGATACCGCGAGCGTCGCTTCGGCAAGGCCGTAGCTCGGGCAGAATGCGGTCGCCTGGAAGCCGGCCGGTGCGAAACAGTCGACGAAGGACTGCATGACGTCGGGACGGATCATGTCCGCGCCATTGCCCGCGATCCGCCAGCGTGAAAGGTCGAAACGGTCCTCGGCCCTCGTCTGCGAGCTCATCCGGCGCGAGCAGATGTCGTAGCCGAAGGTCGGCGAGTAGCTGACCGAATTCCCCGGATTGCGCGTGATCATGTCGAGCCATGCGAGGGGTCGGCGCGCAAAATCCTCGGTCTTCAGATAGTCGACTGACAATTGCAGCGAGATCGGCGAGAGGAAGCAGCCGACCAGCCCCATGTCGTGATACCACGGCAGCCAGGAAATGCAGCGATCGCCCTCCTCGACCTTGAGGCCGATCCCGTGGGCGCGAAGGTTGTCGAGCAGCGCCCTGTGAGTGACCGCGACACCGTGCGGAAAGCGCGTCGATCCGCTTGAATATTGGAGGTAGGCGATATCGTCCGGCTTGGCGCTCGGCAGGTCGACTTCGGCTTGCTCGATGTCGCGAAGCGTTTCCCATGCGCGCGGTGCCACGCCCGCCTTGTCGGCGGCGTCCTTGCAGAAATCGGCGAGTTCTTCCGGATACAGGAGGAGCGCAGCATCTGCGCTCTTCAGCTGGATTCCCAACTGATCGACATAGGCGGACCGGCCGCCGAAGCTTGTCGGCAGCGGCAGTGGGACGGGCCAAGCTCCGGCATAGACTGCGCCGAAGAAGCAGGCCGCGAAATCCGGTCCGGTTTCAGCGATAATCGCTATGCGGTCGCCGGGTTTCAGGCCGAGAGCCACAAAGCGCCGCGCGTGATCGAGCGCGTCGGCGCGCAGCTCGCCATAGGTATAAGCTTGCGCAAGCGTGCCCCGCGCGTCGTGGAAGTTCAGTCCACGGCGGCCCTGCGCGGCATAGTCGAGGGCTTCGCCGATCGTATCGAAATCGGCGAGGCGTCGCGGCTGAGTGTCGACGGTGGGAGTGGCGCCCGGTGGGGCAAGCTCGTTTTTCACAGAGGCGTTGCGTTCGAGCACGCCGTCCCTTCCTTGTTCGTTTAGGTCCCGGTCGCCTGCGTCTCTCCGCCGCAAGCTTGTTCCTGATGCGGAGCGACTGTGGCACAAAAAAGACGCAATGGCACGTCCTCGGCCTCAAAGGCGGCATCCTCTCCTCGACGAGCGGCGGCTCGAAGAGATGGCGCTTCGCTATGTCGGCAAGTACGCGACGAGCCGAGCGAAGCTCATCTTCTATCTCGCGCGGAAGGTGAGCGAGCGAGGCTGGGAGGGGGCGAGCGATCCAAGGCTCGAGGAGCTTGCCGACCGCTTTTGCGAGCTCGGCTATATCGATGACTCTGCCTATGCCCTCGCCAAATCGCGGTCGCTGAGCAGCCGCGGCTACGGCAAGCGCAGGCTCGAGGAGAAGCTGCGCATGTCCGGCATCGGCGTGGAAGACGGCGTGGCCGCTCGAGAACATTCGGAGCGGGAGGCGGTGGACTCGGCGCTCCGCTATGCAGAGCGGCGCAGAATCGGTCCGTTCGGGCAAGCCGCCGCCGATGCGAATCGGCGGGAAAAGGCGCTCGCTGCCATGATCCGGGCCGGCCATTCGTTCC
>DASQYQ010000335.1:0-2053 GCA_035639115.1 Sphingomicrobium sp.
CCCGTTGCAATCATGCGGCGCGATTGCCCGCTCTGCCGCTCCGAAGGTCTCGCATCGCGTTCCCAAGTGCTCGTCAGGGCGGGCGGGCGCGAAGTCACCGCAATCCTGTTCCAGGGCGCCGAGACCTTCCTCGACCGCGACGAAATTGGCCTTTCCGATGCTGCATGGGAACTTCTGAAGGGCCGCGAGGGCGAGCTCGTCACCATCAGTCATGTCCCGCCGCTCCATTCCATGGAATGGGTCCGCGGGAGGATTTTCGGAAAGGCCCTTGGACCCGACGCGCTCAATGAAATCATCGCTGACGTGGTCGCTGGCCGCTACAGCGACGTTCAGCTCTCGGCGTTCGTCACCGCCGGCTCCAGCTACCCCTTCTCGGACGACGAGACAGCAGCTCTGACGCGAGCGATGGTGGATGCCGGCGAGCGGCTGAATTGGGATCGCGATCCGATCGTCGACAAGCATTGCGTCGGTGGCCTTCCCGGCAACCGGACTAGCCCAATCGTCGTCTCCATCGTCGCCGCGAGCGGGCTGACGATCCCCAAGACGTCCTCGCGTGCAATCACGTCGCCTGCAGGGACTGCCGACGCGATGGAAACGGTCACTCGAATCGATCTCGGCCCGACTCTGATGCGCAAGGTCGTCGAGTCGGAGGGCGGGTGTCTCGCCTGGGGCGGAGCACTCAACCTCAGCCCCGCCGATGACATTTTCATCGGTGTCGAGCGGCAATTGGACGTCGACCCCGAGGGTCAGCTCATCGCATCGGTCCTGTCGAAGAAGATCGCCGCCGGCTCGACAAGAGTGGTGTTGGACGTTCCGGTGGGACCCACTGCAAAGGTCCGGAGCGAGCAAGTTGCGACGCAGCTCATTCGAAGGCTGAGGACCATCGGGGAGAGCCTTGGAATTTCTGTCGCGTGCGTCGTTTCCGACGGCAGGCAGCCGGTCGGCCGATCGATCGGTCCCGCCCTCGAGATGATGGACGTTCTCTCCGTACTTCGGCTGGAAGGCGAGGCACCCGCTGATCTGCGCGACCGTTCGCTGACCCTTGCCGCGGCGGTGATTGCGCTTGGAACGGGTTGCGGCGCCGAGGCTTCCGCGAAGAAAGCGTCCGATATTCTGGAGAGCGGCAAGGCTTACCAGAAGTTCGAGCGGATCTGCCGCGCTCAAGGTGCCTTCACCGAACCGCCGAGGGCTCGGCTGGAGCATCTCATTCGAGCGACGAAGGCGGGCCGGGTCACGGCAATCAACAATCGGACGATTGCACGGCTTGCAAAGTTCGCTGGAGCGCCTGATGTGCCGGCCGCGGGCCTCAGGCTTCATGTCCGCCTCGAAGACCAAGTGCAGATCGGACAGCCTTTAATCACGTTGCACGCCGACACCGAGGCCGAGCTTGCCTATCCATTGGCCTATGCGTCGGCGACATCGGACGCGATCACGATCGAAAGCTGACATGCCCATCTTCTTTCCAATGACGGGCAACGAGGCGCTCGCTTCAGATTTGGCGAGCCTGACGGCAGGCGAAGTCGGTCAGATCCAATTGCGGCATTTCCCCGACGGCGAGACTTATGTGCGGATCCTCTCCGACGTGAAGGGCAGGGACGCATTCCTCGTTTGCACGCTCGCTCGACCCGACCCCAAATTTCTCCAGCTTGCGTTCACGGCCTCAACGGTGAGGGGCCTTGGCGCGGCCACGGTCAAGCTCATTGCTCCCTATCTCGCCTATATGCGCCAGGACCGCATCTTCCACCCCGGCGAGGCGCTCACATCCCGTGCCTTCGCTGAGCTGATCTCCCGGCACTTCGACGGCCTGGTCACGGTCGATCCGCATCTCCACCGTCGCTTGTCCCTCGACGAGGTCTACGACATCAACTCGACCGTTGTTCACGCAGCGCCGCTATTTGCGCGCTGGATCGAAACCCACGTCGAAGCGCCTTTCGTGATCGGGCCCGATCGCGAGAGCGAGCAATGGGTCGAAGGCATTGCTCGAGATGCCGGCGCTCCTTGGACGGTCTTCGAAAAGGAGCGCCGCGGAGACCGCAAGGTGCATTTGCACTCA